>NZ_JBVHVT010000259.1:0-1002 GCF_055564695.1 Streptomyces sp. NPDC029014 | reverse complement strand
ACCTGCTCATAGCTCTGCAGCGATTTCCTCGTGATCCAACGCTTCGGAAACCTCGGCCAGGGTGGCATACCCGCGGAGACTGGATTGGTGTTTCCCGTCCGAGAGTTCCCAGCGCGGCATGGCTTCGCAGTTGTTGGCGGCTTCCATTTTGACGTGGAGCCCAGCTTCGGAGAGTCGCAGTCCCAAACGGGCGGCGCGGTTTTCGAGGGTTTGGCGGCGAGGGGTTTTCATGATGAATCCTTGTTTGGTTTTCAGGTCAGCGGTATTGCCTCCCTACAAATCCAGGTTACGACAGGGCATAAAAATGTAAACTCAAAAACAACACATTTGTTTGACTAAAGTGCAGAACTGACGGGCAACCGCAAAAGACACCAAAACCCTGAAACACCTCACACTTCCAGCCAAGCACGGGCCCGGCGGAAGCCGAGGCCCCTCCCGCCTTTTCTCCACAACGCTTTTGCTCTAGCCGCTTTTGCCGTTGCTCTTTCCACCCGCCGCCAGCCATAAAAAAGGCGGCCCATGGCCGCCTGTCGTTCACTACCAACCCAGGGCTACCGTTGTTTCCTCGCCCGCCCCACGATGGCTTTCCGAACCTGTCTCCGCATTGGATCCAGGTCATCGGTTGCCGTGGTCACGACGAGGCGACGCTTGCTCTTTTTGAGCTCCTGGCAAGCCCAGGAAGCCAGCGCAATGAGCGCGGTGGTGAGAATCGGCTGTTCTTCCCCGGTGACGTCCTGAATCTGCTCCCGGAGCTTGGGCGGCACGGTGACCATCGTTCGCTCCACACGCGCCCCGTTCTCGTCGCGGTAGTCGAACATGGTGGAGTCGCGTCCCACGTCCAGATGAACCCTCTGGCCGTCCCGCAGGTAGGGCCGCTCCTCGGAGTAGTCGAAATAGGTTCTCCGCCCAGGCGCGTCCCCTGCAGCCACCATCAGCTCTGCCAGTTGCCCTTCGGAAAACTGGCCCAGATCAATGAGCGGCGCATACGTGCGTTCCGGCTTG
>NZ_JBVHVT010000258.1:0-1004 GCF_055564695.1 Streptomyces sp. NPDC029014 | reverse complement strand
CTGCTGCCGGCGGACTGGCTGCCGGTGGTGCACGACGGGTTCAAGCAGACCGTGGCCTACAGCGCCTTGGCATCGGCTGGCCTGACGTCGTTCCTGGCTGCGGTATCCCGCATCTTCGTGCAGCCCAAGCTGAGCAATGGCGATGCTGATCCCTGACCCGCTGCGGCCCTACGTGGGCCTGATCCGCGCAGGGTTGTGGGTCGCCGCGGTGGGTGCCGTCCTGCTGATGGGTGCCCGGCTCGGATCGGACTATCGAGCGAAGAAGGACCAGGCCCTGATCGCCGCCGCCGAGAAGCAGCGCGATAAGGCCCAGGCCAGCTCTGACGAGAACCTGCGCGCGGCCAACGCCTGTGGCCAGCTGCTGCAGGAGGTGAACCGCCAGACCCAGCTGGCCATCGACGAATACGCCCGCCAGCAGCAGGCAGCCCAAGAGTCCGCACGGCTCGCTGAAGCGGCAGCAGCCCAGAGCCAGCGCCGCGCGACCCAGGCCGAGCAGGCCCTGCAGGCGGCCAAGACCCAGCCGGGATGCCGGCAGCAGTTGGAGCAGAACCTATGCGACGCCATTCCGTTGCTGTGATCCTGGCTGCGGCCATGCCGCTGTGCGGGTTCGGCAGCTGCAGCAAGGCCGAGAAGCCTGACCTGCCCAAGGTGGTGTATGTCCCGGTCGAGCGCACTGTGGCTGTGCCGGCGGCGCTGACCGCCCGCTGCCCGGCGAAGCGCGCCACCTCCCGCACTGTGGAAGCCGTCGTCGCTGCATACAACGCCAACCTCCTGACTCTGGAGGACTGCGATAGCCGGATGAGCGCGATCGAGAAGCTGGCTCCGGCCAACGAACAGAAGCAGGTGAAGCCGTGAGCCTTTCCGACCGCCTTCGCCGCATCGAGCTGCAGCAGGAAGAGCAGCGCAAGGTCACCGCCCGGCTCGAAGAGAAGGTCGATGCCCTCTTGGCGGCACTGGCAGCTGAGGGAGAGGAAGAGCAGGGCGAGCCAGCCCGCAGCCTGGAC
>NZ_JBVHVT010000257.1:0-1009 GCF_055564695.1 Streptomyces sp. NPDC029014 | reverse complement strand
GAAAGGCGGGGACGCACGGGGCGATCGTGCAGTGTGCGGTGACGGACACAAAGCACGCGTCGGCTTGTGACGGGCCGGCGCTTACTGCATGGTGCGTAAGGGGCCGCTTCATACCATCAAAATGTGCAGCACTGCGTGGCGGCTGGCGACCAAGGCCTCATTTCACTTGGCAAGGACATTCATGCGGGCAACCGGGAAGAAAGTCGATTTCTACTCGTCGGCCATTATCCGGCACACCGCTCAAGTGATGCGACTTATAAAGCCTGGCGTCGACGTCGATAGGTGCTCGACCAAGCCCCAATGTGACCAGAAGCCCCTTGATACTTTCCGCGCGTTGTTGAGCCAGCACGTGCGGCTGTCTTTCGTCAGCTTCGGCAAGGCCACCGACAGACGTACGATCGAGATTGGGATATTTAAGTTGAAGGTCTATCGCCCAATTGGCCAGCCTTGTGATCTCATCGCCGGACACCTTGGCAGAATCTCTTTCAAACGAAACATCAAGCGTATGGACTGGGGAGCAGGCGAATGTCGCTGCCGAGAAAAATGCGAGTGCGATATATGCTGGCCCTTTTACCATATCAACTTTCCGTTGGACCCAACCAGATTCAACCAGGATCGCGCTGCCACACTGCCCCTAATCCTCATAGATAATATACCCGGCAATGCTATCCGCATTATTGATTGCGAGATCAGGCCGCGTCCGAGCCAATACCAAGCACTTGCGCATGAAATATTGATGATCCTGAGCGCCAAAAGTGTCGGAGAAGTGAGTGCACTCATGAATCAGTGTCGATAGCATCGAGTCCTTCGCACTGGATATGGGGCGCATCCCACAAAATTTTTCGTGGATACAAATAGTATGTGTAGCGGTGTCAGGGGCGCAAACATGAGCGACGGCACCATCAGGGTCCTTGTTATTCGGCGTACAACCAAGATATCGATCAAGCTCCTCTGATTGACGAACAAAGTTTCCAGGCTTGAGATCGCGCATCACCCGACTTACTCGTGC
>NZ_JBVHVT010000256.1:0-1017 GCF_055564695.1 Streptomyces sp. NPDC029014 | reverse complement strand
AGCAGCAAGGAGTGAATGGTGGAGTGTCGGTCGTGCGGTGCGCCCCTGCGGGCAGCAATGCGGGTGTGTGCCTACTGTGGAAGCCTGGCGGAAGAGGCAGCGGCGGTCGGGCCCGCGATGGATGCCGGGAGTGCCGGCGAAGCGGAGCCGCGTGCCCTGGAGGCCTCCTTGCTTCGCGAGCTCGCGTTTCTTGTCGAGCAGCAGGTTGAAACCGGTCATCCGAGCATTGCCCGGAAGATTGAAAACGTCGAGCGGAGGCTCGGCGCACTTTTGCAGCAAACAGGGGGAGTGTAAGTGTCGGATGCAGCAGATTCCTTCGTCGAGAAAACCTTCGACGAGTTCACCGAAAAGACCGAAATCACGCATGTCCAGCAGTTCATGTGGGGAGAGGGCAACCTCTACATCCGCGATTACCTGGACGAGGTCGCCATCAGCTCGGAAAATCTGAGCGCGTTCAATGCCCGGTTTACACTGCGGCGTGTCAAGACGGCTGAGCTCGATGTCCTTGTGCTCGATTGCGTGGTGATCCGTGCCGATGATTGGTTTCATGCGCGCGATGGTGTGATCATCTTCAATTGCGACCAGGTCAATCAACGGGTCGAGTTCACCGAGCAGGACACCCAGGTCGAGCACATCGGTGGCCAGCTGTTCTGCTTCGAGAATGGGCGTTACATCATCTCCGAAGCGCTTCTGAAGACGATCTGCGCTGCTCAGGTCCTGAAAGTGCGCATCCAGGGCGCGACCGTCCATTCGGATCCGCCGCTGGACTGGTGCCAGGGATTCCAGAAGTACTGCAGGCAGTTCTACAACAACGTCTACGATGCCAGCGCCTGGCCCGAAGCGGTGGCCGGTGGCCTGCCGCCGCCGGCGAAGACGGGGTGTTTCATTGCCACGGCGGCCATGGGCTCATATGAGGATGGCAGCGTGCGGGTGCTGCGGCGGTATCGGGACCGCGTGCTGCGCAGGACAGCGGCAGGCCGCCGCTTTGTCAGGCTCTACTATCGCTGCTCGCCGCCG
>NZ_JBVHVT010000255.1:0-1050 GCF_055564695.1 Streptomyces sp. NPDC029014 | reverse complement strand
TGATACCAGGATCGCCGGCCACTCCAGCGTCCAGGTCGGGCGTCCCCTTGAGTGTGTGGAGCCACCCATAGAAGGCCAGCGGGTCGTTGGTTTGGATGGCCCTGATGAGGCTTTCGGTCCCGGCACTCATTGCCCACCTCCCAGAACCCCGATGAGCACCAGGGCCACCAGCACGTAGAACGGCACCAGCACGATGCTCCACCACGCCTTCGAAACCTCTTGCAGAACGCTTCCTTGGCGATGCTCCGCCGGCAGTTGATAGAAGCGCATCAGGGCGCGCCCGGCGGAGATGGGGTTGGCGACCAGGTCCCGGTAGAACACCGCGATGCCCAGGAGACCGACAAACAGCAGGGCCATGTTCAAAATGCTCATGCGAAGCGCTCCTCTTCCCTCTTCCAACGCCGCTCATGACGGGCGCGGGTGGCCAAGCGCTGGATCCTGCGGTGCTTGTCGGCCAGCTGATTGAGGCCATTGGTGCGGTCCAGGAACCGCGCGGCGGTGTGGAGTTGGAAATGCGCCAGGTCGGTGCTGGCAGGCTCGACGGGATGAATCTTCATGTCGTCACTCTCTTTTTGTGGATAGGTCGGTTTACCCATTAAACCGCTCCTACACCACGATCCAACCACATCGCCAACCTTTGTCAACCCATTGATTTGAAAGATTTTTGACTAAAATAAGGAACTGCTCTCAGGGCTTGTCAAAACGCGGTTGTGTCGCATGCTGAAATGCATGACACCGCAAGCCCGCCCTCGCCGTCGTTCTCCTGCCCCAGGCTTTGGCCTGGTCGAGTTGCTGCTCGCATTGGGGGTTGCCACCGCAATGGGGGCCGCCGCGTTCTGGGTCTACCCCCGCGTCACCACTCGGGTCAACCTGGCGTCGGACGTCGAGAACGTTCGGGACCTGGCCAGCCGCGTTGATCGGTCCCATGGCATCGTCGGCTCGTTCCGCGGCGTCAGCACGTTGAACGTGCTTGAAGATGGGCTGGCCCCCACAGACTTCCGCCAAGGCAGCGCAGCGACCATGAGCAACGCATGGGGCGGCGCGGTGACC
>NZ_JBVHVT010000254.1:0-1050 GCF_055564695.1 Streptomyces sp. NPDC029014 | reverse complement strand
CCGAGCCTGTGCTGCCGAGGGATGATCACCGCAGGTACGCCTTCCTCAAGCGCACGAATGATGTTTCCCATTCCTGCATGCGTAACCAGCACATCACACTCCGAAATCCTCCTAGAAAACTCGGGCATGCTGATCATGGCTGCGCCGCCGAAAGATGGAGCAGTCGAGGACGGCCCAGATTGCGCATATCCAACAGCTTCGCTGTTCACGGAAAGCCACTGGGAAACGTAGTCGATGAGCCTCGGGAAAGGTGCTTGAGTACCCACGGAAGCAAAGATCTGGATCATATTATTTTTCCGCAGTAGAGCACCTTGTGGTCATCAGCAAGGCTTGGCCATTGCGTGAACACCTGATGAGATACTCGAAGGGCAATTCTTCCCGACACCGACAATCTTCGGGTGTTGGCTATACTGTCAATCCACAGCGTTCTAGCGCCAACGAATCGACCGGCAATAATCCCGATGATGCCAGGGGCCGCCCCGGTGGATATGATGTGCGTCGGCCGAAGGAAAAGGACCTTGAAGAAAACCTTCGGGATCCCCAAGAGTGCCGCGAACGGGGATTGCCGATTGAAATCAGGAAGAGACACCACGGCGTCGTAGACGTCGCCCTTCAATTCCTGCTCGGCAGCTACCGTGGCAAGAGTCAGCGTGCCAGTGGTCCTTGCCGCAACGGCGATGCGCTGCATCTGCACCAAGTGGCCTCCGCCTGAACAGATGAGCAGTACCCGCTTATCCATTGAGCACTCCGGAAAGTGCGCTCGCTTGGGAACGCCATCGCTCATTCTTTAGCTGCAGGCCCCGCCTGGATGCCTCCTCAAATGCGCGGATATCAGAGAGTACCTCCAAGATTCCTTCTGATATCGATCGTGCGTCAAGTGTATCCACGAACTTTGCACCAAGAAAAAGTTCCCGAAGTGTCGGTGTGTCGGAAAGAACCATGGCCTTCTGAAAGCTGATGGCCTCGTTGGCAACGCTGAGCTGGACATTTGATCGGGTAGTAAGGCCAAGGACCGCGCCGCAATTGGCCAGAAGGTTGTCGAAATCCTTC
>NZ_JBVHVT010000253.1:0-1052 GCF_055564695.1 Streptomyces sp. NPDC029014 | reverse complement strand
AGGTCGGAAAGTGGGGGAGATTGCCCAGGTGTGGGCGGAAGTGAAGGCTGCAGAAATCGGCAAAGCTCCGGCCACAGTCAACCACAAGGGGCGAATCCTGCGGCAGATTAGCCGGATGTGCCCCTGCATACGGTGTCGGAGGTGCTTGGACACAGCTCTATGGCGATGACCCGGCGCTATGCTCACCTGTCGCCGGAACACCTGTCAGATGCCATCAGAAAGATGGCCTGACTTCCGAGCCGGAAGGATTCCTCGCCAAACTCTCCCGCTGGACATAAGAGAACTGGACAGTCTCGGGATCCAGCCGCTGCGCACGCGCATCTACGCCCAGTTGCGGGTCCACTTAGATCGGAACGATGTCTGAAAAGGCAGATGATGGATAGACTCTGGTCAATCTGAGGCAAGGACATTCCAATGATTAGAAAGGAAGCCCCCCCTGTTGTAGACCCGGCTTCACCCTGGAAAGGAGACATTTTCGACCGGGCACATGACGGCAGAGTTCTGTCCAACCTAATTGCGAAGAGTGCTGACCAGGCACTCACCATTTCTCTTCAGGCACCTTGGGGCAGTGGCAAGACGGTTTTTCTCCAACGCCTAAAGGCGCACATCCAGAATGAGTTCAAAATTAAGGCCATTTCAGTCGACACATGGAAATATGATCATCACGGTGATCCTCTTGCCCCAATTCTTGCGCAGCTTCTTGACGTAATTGAGGAACGAGCAGAAAAACAACACCCCCAAAGCGCGCTCCGAAATAAATTAGAAAAGGTTGGCTCCCAATTAGCGGCTACGGGCGCCAAGTACATCCTGCCCGCGCTAAGTGCTACAGCCAAGGTAACAGTACCCGGCTATGCCTCGTTGGTGGAAGGCGCCGAAAAGATTGCGGCAAGCCTCTTGGAGAGGCAAAGAGAATTGATGAACGCTGAGCCAGCCTTCAGATCTGCCCTTGAGGCGGCTAGAGATGCGGTCTCCGCTCGCAAGCCGACAGGTCCGATCCGGCCGATCCTCTTCATCATTGACGAACTAGACCGCTGCCGACCCGACTACGCGAT
>NZ_JBVHVT010000252.1:0-1074 GCF_055564695.1 Streptomyces sp. NPDC029014 | reverse complement strand
AGAATTGAAAAAAAATAAATAGAGCCCGGCTCACAGCGACCCGAAAGGGAATTTTAAAACCTTGCAATGGAGGCAAAAATTGAGCGCCCGACTGACCATCAAGAAGCTTGCCGTCGAACTTGCAAATGTCGTGCTCAGCGCAGCCTTCTTTTTCCCTGCTCGACGATTTATTGCTTCCCTGGCTTTCGGCCCCATCGGAAGCGGGACGACCATTCATGGGTTCGTGAGATTCTTTGACCTCAGGAAGTGCCGCATCGGAAGCAACACAACTATCAACAGGTGGTGTTTCATTGATAATCGAGGCAGCGTGACGATAGGATCCAACGTGAACATCTCCCATGACTGCAGGATATACACCATGGGCCATGATATGAAGGATCCTCATGCACGGGTCTTCTGTAGCGAAGTCACCATTGGTGATGATGCATGGTTGTTTCCGGGAGTCCGAATCATGCCAGGGGCCAGCATCGGGCGCGGAGCAATTGTTTATCCTGGCAGCATCGTGACCAAGCCGGTGGAAGATTTTGCCATCGTCGCCGGCTCACCCGCGCGTAGAATTGGAAGCAGATCACCTGACATTCAGTACACCGCCTCATTCCCCGTGCATTTCTCGATATGAAAAAAAACAGCTCAATGATAGCCTGGGTCGGCTTCCAGCGTCGCGCAGAGACAATGAAGGCGCACTGGGGTTATGACATCGCATACTTCCCAAAAGTATTCAAAAGCCGAAAGCTCATGCTCTTTGACTATATGGCGCGGATACTCAAAACCATGCGACACCTGGTCCTTGGAGCGCCGAAAACAGTCTGGATTCAGGCTCCACCGAGCTTTCTTGTCTACTTGGCTGCTCTTTACAAGATTCTTCACGGAGAAAAAGTCAAAGTAGCAATCGACGTGCACAACAGCTATTTTCGACAGAAATGGCTCGCCTTCCCTGCCTTGAATTTCTGCATGTCGAAGGCGGATGCGGTGATTGTTCACAACGAACAAGTGCGCCATGAGTGTCAAGCGATTTTCCCGAATCTGCGCAACATCCTCGTACTCGAGGATCGCGCGGCCGATGAGGCCGTGCCA
>NZ_JBVHVT010000251.1:0-1077 GCF_055564695.1 Streptomyces sp. NPDC029014 | reverse complement strand
TTCAAGAAATCGCCCCCACCTGGGTTGCCTGCTGGATTGTCGTGTTGGGGTTCCATCCCCTTTGCATACCGTCTTTTTCGGTTTTGGCAATCAGCAAGCGATCTTGAGGATGAAAGCCGCGCCAACCAAAACCCCGGTTTGTAGGAAAAGCGAAACGGTGTGCAGATCCATCTGCTCCAAATCCCCCCTCAACCAGGCCATCAAGCCAGCAACCCTGCCACGTTGGCGGCCACGTAGCTCACCACCGAAAACGAAAGCAAGGTGATCAGCAGGTTCCCCACGTTGTCCACGGCGAACTCGTAAGCATCGGCAAAAATATACATAAGGGCCTCCCCCGGTTGTGTTTGACTGATTACAGTCAACCACATCCCATAAAACTGGCAACCCTAAAAATCTCGATTGATCGACACTTTTGATGTTTAGTCAAACCTTTTTTTCTCTCTTCCCCAGATGATCAACCCCCACCCCGCTTCTTGCTTTGAGCCGCTTTTTCCGTTTGCTTTTATGGGTAGATCGATCCACTCACAAACAAGGGAACGTGCCCAACAAAAAGGGCCCCGAAGGGCCCTGGATGCGACACGGGGAATGGACCGTCATTGACGGTAGATGTTCTTCTGGACTTGGGCCTCGTGCTTGTCCCAGTCGAAGCCCGCCTCATAGCGCTTCATGAAGTCCGCTTCCTTCTTCGCGCTGGCGGCGTAGTGCGCGTAGCCCAACTTACCAGGCCCCATGGTTTGCTGCCGCTGGGCCGCAGTCAGCATGGGGATGTTTTCCCCCAAGGATTGCCCTCCGTCCTTCTGCTGGCGCTTCTGTCGCCATTCGTCCACGGTGCTGAACACCACTTGGGCGTGCTTGTCTTTGGGCGCGTCTTCAGCGCGCTGCTGCACCTGTGCGTGCAACCGCTCACGCGCGTCGGTGATCTCGTCGGGCTTGGCTTGCTTGGCCCAGTCCAACACGGCTTGTTGCTTCTCCTGGATATCGGCCTGGTCCTTCGCCAGCGACTGGTCGAAGGCTGCTTTCTTCTGCGGTTGGTGGTCGTTTGGACGCTCTCCGGCCAGCTTGGCTCGCCGTTTATCG
>NZ_JBVHVT010000250.1:0-1085 GCF_055564695.1 Streptomyces sp. NPDC029014 | reverse complement strand
GGGATGCCGTTGGCTCATTCGCCCCGTTGAGCTTGTGCTCGGCGGGGCGAAGTGCTGCCAGGTGGGAGGTGCGGGTTCGGGCGCGGGGCCTGTTGATGCTCCAGGCATCAATGCGTGCAAGGTTGATCGCGGTCGCGGTGAGCTGGTGCTGGAGCCGGGTCTTGGCGAGCCCGTGGTAGCGGCATTGACGCAGGTTGGTGACTCGGACGGCGTGGGAGATGGTGCCCTCGATACCGTTGCGGGCCGCGTAGCGTTCCCGCCACTCGGGGGTTCCCTCGGCGGCACGGGCCTCCCGGATCGCTTCGTGTTCGGCACGGGGCCGGAGCGTGATCTCCCGGTGGGGCCGGGTGGCTGAGTTGATGCACTGGGGCCGGGAGGGGCAGGAGCGGCAGTCCTTGGGCGAGAACTGGATTCGGATGACCGGGGTGCCGCGGTGCGGGAGTGCGTCACGCCACTGGCCGGTGGTCATGCCGTTCGGGCAGGTCACGGTCCTGTTGTCCCAGTCCACGGCGAATGCGTCCTGCCCATAGGGTCCAGTGGCCTGGGCGGTGGTGTTGCCGGCGATGGGGCCGGTCAGGGTGATGCCGTGGCGGGTTCGGGCGGTGACGATGCGGGGACCGTCGAGGTAGCCCGCGTCCAGCAGGTGTTCGCCGGGCAGCAGGTCTTTGGTGGCGAGAGTGTCGTGGACGGTGTCGGTGGCCTTGATGTCGGGGACGGTGGCGTCGGTGGTCAGCACGTTCGTGATCAGGTGAGCGGTGTCCGGGTCGCAGGTCTCGGTGAGATGCACTTTGAACCCGTCCCATTTGATGTCGCGCTTCACGCTCGCGCGGGCCTCGGTGTCATAGGGGCTGACCAGGCGTAAAGCGCCTGGCGGGCACTCTTTTGGGTCCCGCCACCTCACCTCGCCCTCCGCGTCGACCGCGTACTGCTGGACCCATACCCGGCGCAGGGTCTGGACGGCGGGCAGCTCGCGCAGCCAGCAGGGCGCGTCAGCTGCGTGCACGTCGGCGAGCAGGCGCATGCCGTCCCGGCCGGTCTGTTCGGCCAGCTCAGTGCGCTTGCCCTGGCCCGAGGGAAGCCAGTAG
>NZ_JBVHVT010000249.1:0-1092 GCF_055564695.1 Streptomyces sp. NPDC029014 | reverse complement strand
CGATCTTCCCATCCCCGCACCCCGCGCGGAGCGCAGGCTCGATACCGAACCGGCGCTCATTCCCGAGTACATACTGCCGTGAACGTATCCCATCCGCTCCACGTCGTCGGCGTACGGATTCTTCGCGCCGGCGGCCGCCATCGCGAAAGTCCGCAGCTCGCTCGTGTCCGATCCGGATTTCCGATACGTTCCCGCGTTGCCTGCCAACGTGTTTCCAGCCGGTTCGCCGTAGATCACGCTTGCCTGCTTCGCGGCCGTGCTGGATCTGGACTGCCCGTGACACCCAGGCAATGCACAGGCGGCGAACGACGTTGCCGGCGCCATGATCGCCGCCGCGGTCGACACGACGCAGAGAAGCGGTATTGCTTGACGTACATTGAACATCCCACGTGGCTCGTCCATCTCATTTCACCTCATCGGTCAGTCGAATTTTCACTTTCACGTGTGTCGCCGGTGCAGAATGGTCGGCGTTACATACGACTCTCAATCGCATGATGCGAACGTTCGGCAAAGCAGCCAGCTGATCACGTGGCATCCCCGATACCTCCTGCTCACCGATCGTCCGTCTACCTGGCGTCGACATGTCGATGACACCGCGCCACGCCGGGCGACCGGTGTAATCCAGTCCCGTCAACACGAGCGTTTCGCCGGGTTCGCGTCCGGGCGTCGCACGCGCGTCGGCGATCTCGATGGTCAATTCACGCGCTCCACGATGGATCGTGAGGTCGAACGGACGTTGACGCGCGCCGCCGCCGAAGTCGAAACCGGCGTCGATGGCGTCATCGTTGTGGTGAGCGTCACGAATGTGCGCGTCGTCGACGTTCAATTGAACGGCAACATCGAACGATGCTTCCGAATTACTCCGTGGGCTCGAGAACCGGGCTTCCATATCGGATTGCGCCCCGGCGATCACCGGATCGACGATCGTCAAGTTCTTGCAGATATTGGCGATCAATATCTGGTTGACACGGGCCGTAACCGTGGAGTCTCGCGCCTTGACGCCGATTGCCGTGCGTCCGTTCTCGAGCCATATTCCCGTCACATCGAATTGCGGTTGACCGCTTTCGTTTCGAAGCACGGAGCCCATCGTCA
>NZ_JBVHVT010000248.1:0-1096 GCF_055564695.1 Streptomyces sp. NPDC029014 | reverse complement strand
AGGCGCTATCAGACGAGTACGGCAGCTGGGTAATCACGATCGCGCCACTATCGTTTGCCACGCCTCCACCAGCGCCGTTGCTGGGGTTGTAGATCGTGAGCGCTGGAACAGCACGCTTCTGCACCAGATATGGCTGGACGAAGTACATCGCAGAACCAGCCACGCCCGCTTGGCCACCGCCACGGCGCCCCAACTGTTGCGCCACGCCCGGTGCAACAGACATGGGATAACTCTTCTCGTAGTACCGCTGGCACATGGCCAGCTCCGCCGCTACGGGCCGAGCGTCGAAGGCCGTGGCAGCACTCCCCCGCTCCAGCTGCGGACGGCTGTAGGTGACGCCGGTGGCGGTCAGCTGGACCGTCATGTTGCCGCTGCCCGATGGGGTCAGAGTCACGCCTCGCCGCCCGGTGCCGGAGGTGATAGTGCCAGTGGCTCCGCCCACGCTCACGGCAATGGTTCCGCTAGGATTCTCCACGCTGATGGTCAACGGCTGCCCCCACGCCAGCACCGGGGCCTCCACGATCTGCTGCAATGGCCCGCTGGTGTGGGTGAACACACCTGTCGTCGCGTTGATGGTCACGTTGCAGCCGCCCGCGCCAGCCTTCCAGCGGTCGTACCCGTATGCACCCGCTGCCAGCGCACCACCGGAGAACACCCGCTGGTTGATCGGCAAACCGCAGTTGATGAGCATGTTCTTGCCGCCAACCGCAGTCAGGCCGGCAACCAGTGCGTACAGCTCTGCGTCGTTTGCATTGACCTTGTCGAAGGCAACCTTCGCAGGGTCGCCCTTGTAGGCCCCATGGTCGGTCGTGGTGTCGATGATCTGGCGGGCCATGGTCCGTCCTTACGGCTGAAAAGTTTGTTCGAAGGTGGCGCTGAGCGTGTAGACATCATTGCCGTGCGGGGTCAGCAAGTACGACTTGCACTGGTAGTACCCCTGCACGCCTAGCGGGGGCGTCCACAGGAACGAGACGCCCCCCTTCCTCGCGCGCAGGAACTCCAGCGCCGCCCGGATCTTGTCCGCTCGGCCGACAATGGAGATCGGCCATTGCTGTGTCTCATTGTTGAGTCCGTCGGATGCGCTCTGCCTGTATCC
>NZ_JBVHVT010000247.1:0-1163 GCF_055564695.1 Streptomyces sp. NPDC029014 | reverse complement strand
AGAAGTTGGCCGCCACCTGGGTTTGCCCGTCGTAGCGGTCCAGCATGATCCGGGCGTCGCCGTAACGCGTCATGGCATCCGCCGTGGCCTGGGTGCTGCCCTGATCGCCCTCGGCGTGCTCTGCCGCCAAGCGAAGGCCGCCCTCGGTGCGGTAGGTCGCTCGGGTGGTCAGGGCATCCTGGCCTGGAGCTTGGCGGGCCCGAACGCCCACGCTGGCCTTGCTGCCGAAGCGGTAGGTGTAGCTGGCGGACACTTGAAGATCGTCGCCTTGGAGGTCTCGGAGCACGTTGGCGGACACTTGGCCTGCAGTGCCCAGGTTCGCGCTCACGCCCAAGGAAGCGAAGGCCAGGCTGGAGCGCCCCGTGTCGATGGCGCTGTAGATGCCACGCAAAGTGAAGCGGCGATCCGGGCGGTAGGAAACGCTGGCTTGGGTGCGCGAAGCGATGGGCAGCGCCGTCTCGCTCTGCAGTCGCCAGAAACCGTCGTTTTCTTCGTGTTCCAGCCGCAGGCCAAAGGTGGGCCCTCGGTAGTCGTAGGCAGCAGCCCAACGCGTCCCGCCGTCGCTTGAGCGCCCCACCTCCCCGTCGAGCACGCCCCAGGTGCCCGGGGCCCAGGTGGAACCCACGGTGACGTTGCCCTTGCCGTTCTCGTCCACCTGACCACCGGCTCGGATGGTCCAGCGGTCGTTGACGCCCTTGGCCCACGACGCGCTGACGCCGGCCGTGCCGTAGCGGTTTTCGTCTTCGCGGACTTGTCCGGCCGCGATTTCCCAAGCGGAGAGTCCAGGACGCAGCAGGGTTGGGGCCACGTAGAGCCGTGCAGTGGAAACGGCAGTTTCCCGGCCGTAGGCGTCACGCACCACTACATCCGTTTGGCTGGCCCCCAAGGCCACGTTTCGCCCGTCCACGGTGAAGGGGCCGGCGTTGACGTCCTGGCGCGTGATTTCGGCTTGGTTGGACAGGACCTTGACCTGCCCCGGATCCAACGCGATGCCCCCCAAGGTCGGGACGGGCCACGTCGGCGTGAGCGGATCCAGCGCTGCCGGGTCCTTCGCGAGGCGAATGCCGCCCAGCGCCACGGGGCCGATGCGGGGCGTGGCGTAGACATCGCCGGCTTGCCAGGTCCGTTGGCGCTGCAGGTCGTCTTTCTGCCAGGCGGTCATG
>NZ_JBVHVT010000246.1:0-1171 GCF_055564695.1 Streptomyces sp. NPDC029014 | reverse complement strand
ATGTCCGACAGGCTTCGAAGTTAGATGGATATCGGACTTTATATAACGATATGTTTTCGATAATCGCGATCACTTACGAGGTTAAAAATGACTGAACTGGTAAACGAAGTGACAATCGTATATGCTGGCTACGGCTATCTTAACCAGACAATCGATGTCACCAATGGCATCAAAACGGAATTCGCCGAAGGGGCACGCACTTTTTTGGCGACCAATCGATTCGGAGATCCCGCCAAAGGCAAAACCAAGGCACTGTATGCTATCTGGAAGTATGGGTCGGGCCCCCTCCAATCCGGAGTATCATTTGAAGGCTCGAAGGAAGGATTTACGATCCAATTGACGTAACGATCGAAATAGTCCTTTGATATCACCCCAATGGTTTGGTGACGCTTCCGCCACCAAACCATTTTCAATTACGTGACGAATTGACTTTCTATAAAATATATAGTTCCAGATAATTCCAATCGCAGTTGATTACCGGACTCGCGTCACCGGATATTGGGAGTGCGGCGTCTAGCGTCAGGAGTGTCCGGCCAGGGGTAATCGTCATTTTCGTGCAAAATCTGGCAGTTTCGCCGCAAAGCCTTATGTAGCGAGGCCTTAGTGCCGATTCTGACTATCGTCGGCCAGTACTCGGAGCATTCGGGACCGGCGCTATTGTGAGCGGCCCATTATTGTGACCGAACCGAGCACAAAGGACAGGAAGCGCCGATGCTGCATAACTAAGGCACATGGAAGTACATACCGAAACCGCCCTGACGCCCCCGCGCTGCAGAAGTCTGCTGCGGCGCATGTACGACCTGTTCCTGTCCGGGCCCGCTGCCGTCATCGGCGATCGCGAGCTCGATACGCTCGCGCCGGGCGACGTCGCCACGATCTGGCGCACGACGGTAGAGAAGCGCGGCGTCGTGACAGCGAACCGCACGAAGGCCGGGCTGTCGCTGGTCCTGAACTGCGGGCGGCTGTGGGGCATGATGGCAATCGCGAACCCGTGCGCCGGCGTGCGCAGGAAGAAGGAGACCGGGCGCCGGGACGCCCTCATCGATGACGAGCTGTATGCGGCCGTCTATGCCGCGCCCTACCAACCGCTGTGCAACGCGATGGATCTGGCCAATCTCTGCGTACAACGCCCCTCGGACATCCTGCGCATGCAGCGCGCCAACATTGTGCG
>NZ_JBVHVT010000245.1:0-1172 GCF_055564695.1 Streptomyces sp. NPDC029014 | reverse complement strand
AGAACGCGCTTGTGAGCCAGCTTGCTGCGTATCATCGGGCTGCTCGTTGTTGACCGGGTTGATCGATTCGTCCCGCCTGTCGCCCGTGGACGACCGACTTGGGAGCTTCCAGCGATGGACGGGTTCAGTATCAGACAGCGGCAGCGGTGAGAGCAACGCCCACGCGCTGCCCACCATTTCGGCCGTCCAGGTAGGCGCGCTCACAGCACCACAACATGCCGTTCTCCGGGCGAAACAACCCGAGCAGGCTGCGCAGGGCCTAATCCTTTAACTGCCTCGCCAGGCTCAGCTTGAGCACCGAGGCGCTCATGGCTCCGCCGATTCAGTTCCGCGGTGCACGCGAGACAGACGCCATCCACCGTGCGACTTGAAGTAGCCCGTGTCGCCAGTCAACGAATAGCGAAATCCGGCCCAAATCGATGTCGGCACGGAGCTGTGCCAAGTGCGAGCCTTTTGGTAGGCGTAGCGAAACGAACGCATCATTTCGCTTCTCCGCGGCGCAGCCATTGCCGACACGACGGCGCTTTGAAAAGCGCGATTGCGAGTTGGAGCAACCCCAACGCAGCTGCGGCAGCCAAGATCACAAGAGCAAGAGACAAAAGGAGGTCCATGGCGGGGGTCCTGCAGGCCCGTGGGGTGGCAGCACCTCTGAGCGCCCGGGCCATTGGCGCTCAGCAGTCCCCTGTCCGCTACAAGTGAAGATCGCCACAACCGCGTGATATCGGCGTGAAAGCCAGCCGCGTCATTTGTTGCCGTTGCAATCGCCCACTTCTGACCTCCTACTAGTGCTTGGAACCGGGAAATCGAGTTGATTGAACAGTCTAGGCAATGCACCCGTCTTCATCAGTGATCCTGTTCATATTCGGTCAGAAACATCTCACACTGCTCGCTCCGCTTCCGACAGCGCTCTCTCTTCGCGTTGACTGTTCAATGCAATCTTCGACCGACTTTGTAATCCACCAAGTCGATCCCACACTGCTGAGCAAGGGGGCGAGGGCTGGATCTGCAGCTATCCTGATGACCTGCCAAGCGTGCCGAGCTAGGTCCACCGTCACCATCGGTGGCGGACTGCAGACGGATAACGCGGGTGTCTGGGTCACTTGTCCGGGATGCAACGCGAATGCCATGCTGGGTCTGGAGGAGATTTGGCGCCTTTGGAGCAGTGACGCCGG
>NZ_JBVHVT010000244.1:0-1173 GCF_055564695.1 Streptomyces sp. NPDC029014 | reverse complement strand
GTAGCAACGCTGGAGCGGCGATACGGAAATCGGAATCGTGGGCCTTGGAACCAGAGCCATAGACGATGCGCAGCAATCCATCACCACGCGGCGGTGCGGCGGCGATTTCCTCTGCTGCGCGCAGTGTCTCCACGTCCAGTGCGTTCTCGACGACCCAGACCTCGGGCGCACCGGTTGCGCGCATGGCGTCGGCCATGGCGGTGGTCGATGCGATGCAGGCATCGCAAGCCAGCAGCGCCTCCCGGAACAGCGGTACGCCTTCGAGGATGGCCTTGCGCACAACTGGGCTGAGATCGTTGACGTTGCTGTTGTTCCGGTAGTGTTCGATGTCGAAGATGAGATCGTCGACTTCCCAGAACGTACGCACGCCAGCCGCACGAGCAAGGGCGATCGTCTCCAGTTGGTCCGGATAGCCGGGGACGCGGTAGAACACGGCAACGCTGTGCGTGGAGAGCAGGTCGCGGGTAGAGACGACATCAGTCCAGTTGACGACGGTGCAGTCGTAGCCAAGGCTTTCGATCATCAGCTGCTTCTGCAGCACGCGGTATTTCAGGCACTGCCCGATGCCCATTTCCGCCACCAGCAGGACGCGCAGCTGCTGCGAACTGCTCGCCGGCCTTGCCGGTGGAAGCGCATGGACCGGCCTCAGTTTCCAGCTTCCGGCCCCTGAGCCCTGGCGGAACAATGCAGCGGGCTGCCGCAGCTGGCTGGTGATCCGGCGTCCGGCCTCGCGGATGCCGTTCTGGCGGGCGACGCGAATGGTGGCCGTGGACAGATGCAGGAGCTGCTTGAGCAGCGAACGAACGCGCCAGACGGCAACGTGTGCCATGCGCAGCGGGGCGGTCACGCGCCAGGAGCGCGAATTGAGCAGCTCTCCGATCTGATTCTGGGCCCGGTGCAGATGATCAAGCGTCGCTTGGGAAGTGATCCCGGATGTTTCCAGTGCGCGCCGCAGCGACGCCACGCGACGTTCTGCACGCAGCAGATTCTGTTCTACCTCGGTGAGGCTGCTTTCCTGTTGCACGACCTGGCTGCGCAGTTGCTCCATGTGCTGGCGTTGCTCCAGCAGCACGGCTTGTGCCGTTTCCAGGGAGGCGAGCTCTTCGATCTGTGGCCGATCGCTTGATCCTGGTGGTGTCGCTCCGATGCTCCATTCCGGATCGGCCACGAACA
>NZ_JBVHVT010000243.1:0-1188 GCF_055564695.1 Streptomyces sp. NPDC029014 | reverse complement strand
GGAACCGCGGGAAACGCGGGAAATCGTCCAACCCAAAAAAGTCGTCGTTGGCAAACGGCTGCAGTACATAGTCAGCCCCACGCTCGTGGCGCATGCGGATCTGACCGTCCTGTACGCGCGCGCGTACTCGCGAGCCGAAGCCAACCTCCACCATGCCACCTTCGCCGAAAGTCAGTTCGTCCATCAGCCCGCCGGAGGCCGCATAGTGGCCGCAGGGCACGGCGGCGGTGGGGTGCTGCACCAGCGCTTCGCCCAGCTGCAGCAACGCGGACGCCTGACGGCACGATCGCTCGTCGCCGCCGTCGCAGGCCGCCTGCAAGGCCGTCCGACCTTCCCTCAGATTGCCGGCGTCCCACTGCAGCATGGCGACCTCCATGCAGAAGCCACTTTCGCGGACCTGCGTGCACAGCCCCTGCAGGCGCTGCAGCCGCGCGTCAGACAGTGCGGGCTTGACTGCAGGCGAGAACACTTCAACCATGCTGGCCGCCATCGAGGCCGTGCGAATGGCGGTGTCGACAGCCTCGACGAGCTCGGGCCGCTCTTCCAGAATGACCATGCAGGCCTCGGCGTCGGCAGCAGGGTCATCGTCGCGGCACTGGGGGGGGAAATCCATCTCGGCCATCGCCTTTTCCATGGTGGCCTGTATCACCGCGATCTGTGCTTCGGTCGGCGTATCGCTGCCGGGGGCCTGGTCGGCCTTGCGATAGCGATCGGGCAGGCGCTGGCAGAGTTGCGGAGCGCCTTCGGCGCAGCCCGATTCCAGTGCCGGAAGGCTCAGCTCATGGTGGTTGTAGAGGCACTGCCGGGCGTCGGCCAGGCAGCTGCCGGGCGTATGTTCGACCGGGGGCAGGCACGCGGCCGGCTGGATCAGGCGGTAGCGTTTGCCGTCCCTATGCAGGGCGCGACCATCGCGCTGGACCTCCAGTTCAGAGACGAGGCCGAAGGTGAGATCAACCAGATTGAGGCTGCCTTCGCTGCGCTGGACAACGAAGGGCCGATCGGAGATGTAGCTGCCCTTCTCGACCCCGCGGTCAGGCCCATCCACGCGCAGCTGGTTGCCGCCGCCTTCGGCCTCGAAAACGCCGCAGCGTGGCAGGCCGGATGCGGCGGCCTGTTGGGCGCAGAACAGCATGGACAGCAACACGATGCAGCGCGGAAGCAGGGTGCGCGGGGTGAATGCAGACAGTT
>NZ_JBVHVT010000242.1:0-1189 GCF_055564695.1 Streptomyces sp. NPDC029014 | reverse complement strand
GAGTGGACAGACTCATGCAGAATTGCCTCTGCGCAGATATCCACGGTCATTTCCGGCCTGTGGACATTGAGGATTCGGATACAACCTGCATGAATCGGTCGATACTCGGATCCAAGATTCAGAGGTGAAGCCTGATCACCCGACTCGATCGACTTCCTCACGAGCACACGCCTTGTGAATGTTCGAATCAGGAGACCCAGATGTGGAGTGGCTTCGTCCACAAGCCTTATGGCCGCTTCCAGCT
Organism: Streptomyces sp. NPDC029014; assembly: GCF_055564695.1. NCBI lineage: Bacteria > Bacillati > Actinomycetota > Actinomycetes > Kitasatosporales > Streptomycetaceae > Streptomyces > Streptomyces sp. NPDC029014. The sequence continues at coordinate 945 of NZ_JBVHVT010000242.1, read as the reverse complement.
TCTCCTGGATTACGGCAAGCTCTTCCGATGAGATGCTCAGGAATGGATTGCAGAACGTTCCGCTCTCTGGCTCGTTTCGACGTGCCAGCCCACTATCCACGTCCAGAGCGATCACACCGCCCACCTTTGCGCGCTCGACCTTCTCAAATCCGGATTCATGCCGCCTGATCACCCACTCCCCAAGAGGGCTTTCGACTCCTATCCCTTGGTGAAATTTGCCCATTTCTTCATGGATGGGAGCAACTAGACACTCCGCCATTGCGGCGAGATGAAGCGCTTCGATGGTCGTGACAGGCCTTCCATCTGTATCTTCATGGGAGATTCCATCTGGATCATCCATGAATCCGGAAACCCACGGGGAGCCAAGCAATCTTCTTCTCGCCGCGGGATCCAGCTGCTTGAATGTTCTTTCAAAGCTCTCAACACGCTCTTGATTCTCAAGCCGCTCATCTCTGAATTTTGAAAGAGCCTCACCCAAACGACGCGGAGTTATTTCAAACCATGCATCCAGCAGCACCGAGCAAACGTCAACCGTTTTGCATGGATCTTCAATTGCTCTCCTGAGATCCTCTATGGAAGTTCTCATCAACCTCTCCTTGGTGACGGACGACCACCCCCATGGGCGGCCGTCCGCGTTCTTAGACGTTGAACTTCTGGGCGTCAGGAACTACGTGCGCAAACTGGAGCTCTTCACCTGACGAGTAGTGGCCGCAGTGGGTACCACCGCTTGAGTAGTTGGTACATTGAACACCTGCGATCTCGCTATCGCCGGTTCCTTCTCGCAACTCCGCCCCACTGACGAGAGTGATGTCCAGCAAAGAGGCGTTCTGGATCTGCGTGAGATCATTGGACGCACTTTCCTGCGACGCAGATGCGATTCCGGATAGACCAAGCATTGCAATGAGTGCCGGAGGAAGAAGCACGGACTTGCAGATCTTCGACATT
>NZ_JBVHVT010000241.1:0-1212 GCF_055564695.1 Streptomyces sp. NPDC029014 | reverse complement strand
CGCAAACTCATTAAGCTCGTAATACTCCCCAGATTTCGTAAGAATAAGGCGCTCAAGAAGAAAATTGCACATCTTCTCCGCATCAGAGACCTCAATCTTTGCCAATCTACTGATCGAATACAATTCAATTCGCTCATCATAAAGAGATATGATGCACATCACATCATCAACCGGATACCCAGACTCCGACAAATAGCGCAGTGCCGCATCGAATGTATTTTTATACATGAAATTCGCGACCATCTCGGAGTTCTTTGAACGCATACTCTCCAAGGATTGCGTTAACTGGGCAAACGTAATTACATTGTTGTGAAGACCATTCAAAGCCTGCACGATAATGAGAGCATTGCCCTTTGATGTCTCAAGAAGGGACTCAGCCATTGCTCGAGTCAGAGAAACATTAAATCCCTCCGATTCAACTATATTCTCAACAAAAGAAATCCCCACATCATCCTTCTTGAACTCCCGGATATGAATCTTTTCCTCACACTGCTCCTCATTCCTCGAAGTTATTATAAATTGAACATTCCGAGGAAGAGATTTAACGAAGGCAAATATTTTTTCTGCTCATCCGAATTGATATTTTCAATATTATCAATCGCAATAATTCCGCGTTGATATTTTTCAGCTATCTGATGCACAGAATCAAGTTTCAGACGCTTGCAAATTGCACTCGCCAGATCATCGAATGTTGAAAACTCCGGCCGAGCCGAATCAATATAAAATTCACCAGTCGAATTTGACGACCGCAGATATTCGTCCTTGCTGGAGAAAAACAGAAGATATTCAACATCCGAATACTTTCCATCTTTCTTATCTCGAAGCAGTCGATACAAAAATTCGGTAGTAATAGCAGTCTTCCCAACCCCACCATAGCCATACAAAAGCACCGACCCAGCAAGTCGTTGACGAATATCACTTCCCAAAAGCGAGGAATACAATTCACCGATTTCACTATCTCGACAAAGAAGATCGGTATGAGTTGATGTGGCAGATTCGAGATTGTGCAGCACATCAGCACCGTCCGTTACCTCTTTGTACTCTCGAATTGCTTCACGAAGACGTTCTTTCGTAGCATACCAAAAGAATTTTCCGTCAAGAGCGATAGTCACATTTTCCACAAAATTTGCAACTTTTGCGGCGTCAGGTATTGTAGTTGGCTTAGATGCTGGATGCGATAGATTATTTCTTATCTTATGAAACAGCGCACAA
>NZ_JBVHVT010000240.1:0-1214 GCF_055564695.1 Streptomyces sp. NPDC029014 | reverse complement strand
CGAGGTGGCGCGCAGGATCGCCGGTTACTACGGCAACGGTGGCGAGGCCAACATCCGCACGCTGGCTGCCTACCTGCAGGCCTGGCGCAGCGGTGCCGGGACCGACGGACTGCCGCTGCCGCAGGTGCTGCCGGCCACCGGCTACAGCACGCGCGGCAGCCAGTGGCTGGACAGCCCGCAGGCCTTGCAGGCGCAGTGGCAACGCGACGATCAGGCGACGTGGCCAAAGGTGGCCGTGCTGATCTCCGGCAGCATGCTCAGTGGCATGCAGACCCAGGTGCTGGACGCACTGATCGAGGCCGGGCGCGCACGCAAAGTCGCGCTGTTCGGGGTCTGGTTCGATGCCGCCGCCGACGATGGCTTGAAGCAGGCGCTGCGCGGCATCGAGGTGGATGCGCTGGTCAATCTGACCCATCTGCAGAACGGCAGCGCGCGTGCCGCCGAATTCGCCACGATGGACGTGCCGGTGCTGCAGGCGCTGAACCATCGGCAAGGCGATGCGGATGACTGGCGCGCAGCGACCACCGGCATTCCGATGGCGACGCTGGCGACTTTCCTCGCTGTACCCGAAGCCTGGGGCGCCAGTGATCCGATCGTGGTCTCGGCCAATGCACGCGGTGAACTGCAGCCAATTCCCGAACAGATCGATGCGCTGGCCGCCAAGCTGCAGCGGTTGGCCGCGCTCCGCCACACGGCCGCGGCCGACAAGCGCCTGGCACTGCTATTCTGGAATGCGCCGGACGGCGAGCGCAACCTGTCCGCGTCGCATCTCAACGTACCGCGCAGCATCGAGACGCTGCTGCCACGGCTGGCACAGGCCGGGTATTCGACGCAGCCGGTGGATGAAAAGACCCTGATCGAGCAACTGCAGGCGCTGCTGAGGGGCTACTACCATCCTGAGCGGTTGGGCGCGCTGCTCGATGCGGGGCTGGCCGATACCCTGACGGTGGCCGACTACCGCCGCTGGCTGGCGTCCCTGCCCGCTTCGCGCCGCGACGAACTACGCGCACAATGGGGCGATCCTGCACACCACCCCGCGGTACGCCAGCGGCACGGACAGGCCGTATTCGTGCTGCCGCGCCTGCGCCTGGGCAACCTGCTGCTGATGCCGCAGCCGCCGCGCGCGGGCCGCGTTGGCGAGGCCACCCACGATACGGCGTCGGTGCCGAGCCACTACTACCTGGCGGCGTACCTGTACCTGCGCCAGCAGTGGA
>NZ_JBVHVT010000239.1:0-1217 GCF_055564695.1 Streptomyces sp. NPDC029014 | reverse complement strand
CGCCGAGACCCGCGAGACGCTGATCAGCGCCCTCGCGATGCTCCGCAGCAAGCACGCCGACCTGCCGTCCCGCAAGCACGGCAACCCGCCGCAGTGACCCCTGGAAAGGCACAGATCGCACCATGACCGCCCAGCCCAACGGCGTGACCCCGCCGCTGCCGCCGACCGAGACCGACAGGACGCTGCACTTCGCCGGTCAGGCCACGTTCGGCCGGATCCCCCGCCTCGACCAGGTGGAGAAGGCGGACATCGCCGTGGTCGGCGTCCCCTTCGACGGCGGTGTCACCTACCGCCCGGGCGCCCGCTTCGGCGGCAACGCCATCCGCGAGGCGTCCCGCACCCTGCGCCCCTACAACCCGGCGCAGGACGTCTACCCCTTCCACTACAGCCAGGTCGCGGACGCCGGAGACATCAGCGCCAACCCGTTCGACGCGGCCGAGGCGGTGGAGACCATCGAGGCCGCCGCCGACGAGCTGCTCTCCGGCGGGGCCCGGCTGATGACGCTCGGCGGCGACCACACCATCGCCCTGCCGATGCTGCGCTCCGTGGCCAAGAAGCACGGGCCGGTCGCGGTCCTGCACTTCGACGCCCACCTGGACACCTGGGACGACTACTTCGGCCAGCAGTACACCCACGGGATGCCGTTCCGCCGGGCCGTGGAGGAGGGCGTCATCGACACCTCCGCCCTCTGCCACGTCGGCACCCGCGGCCCCATCTACGGCAAGAAGGACCTCGACGAGGACGCCAAGCTCGGCTTCGGGATCGTCACCTCGGCGGACGTGATGCGCCGCGGGGTGGACGAGATAGCCCAGCAGCTGCGCGAGCGCGTCGGCGACCGGCCCCTCTACGTCTCCATCGACATCGACGTCCTGGACCCGGCGCACGCCCCCGGCACCGGTACGCCCGAGGCGGGCGGCATGACCTCCCGCGAACTGCTGGAGATCCTGCGCGGGCTGGCCGACTGCCACCTCGTCTCCGCGGACATCGTGGAGGTCGCGCCCGCGTACGACCACGCGGGCATCACCTCGGTCGCGGCCTCGCACGCCGCCTACGAGCTGATCACGATCATGTCGAAGCAGATCGCCCCGGTCCGCTGGGGGATGGGCGGATAAACGTCCTGTGAGGCGGGGGGGGGGGGGGGGGGGGGGGGGGGGGGGGGGGTTTTTTTCCCCCTCCTTTTCCCCCCCCCCCCACCGCACCTCCCCCTCCCTTTTCTC
>NZ_JBVHVT010000238.1:0-1221 GCF_055564695.1 Streptomyces sp. NPDC029014 | reverse complement strand
CCTGAAGGTCTGCTGCTCGATTACATGGTGATCCTGCAGGATCGGACGATCAGCCGGCATATCAACACCTCATCCATGAAATCACATATCTGCTTCAGATATCGAATGCGTCCTTGAACCTAAGGCCGCGTGTTTCACCGTCACTTCCGATTCCCGCAGCCCGTATGGCATCTCGGAATATGCGGTCACAGTAGACAAGGTCACCAGAATATGGAGTGCGGAAGACGTGACTGTCCGCGATTACATCCCTCTTGAATGCCAAGCTTGCTCCGCCACGAAGGTCGTAGAACCTTCCGCCCGGATAGCCCTCATCAACGATGACCCGGAACTTCGACGCTTCCTCGTCGACGGCATCCAGTTCGCGAGCAACCTCGCACAGGTAGTACGTTGGGCCCTCTGTGCCGTCCGGAAGCACGTAGTCACACTCCACGAACTCAAAGGCAACGGGATCTATTTCGGTGAATGCCTTCTTGAGGCGCTCTGATACCAACCAGTAGCCACTCATTCCTCCTTCGAGGTCCTGCGGTGGATCCCCCAGCTTTGGATCGAGAACCAGGCGCGGTCTCTGCGCCAGATGAGGGAAACCGCCTTCTTCGGGGCGGATGATCAGCCTGGGAGGCGTCAGCAGTGCGTCCTCATTCTCGATCTCAACGCCATGCCCTCTTCCCCTTCGGGTCGTGTCAGGCATGAGCAGATAGAACTCGCCGGGCACAGGCTGATTAGGCTTTGACGAATCCATGCGCTTGTTCCTCCCAAATTTCGTGTTCCAGCCTGGAGACAAAGCGGCGCCCCGGGAAGGCGTTCGCCGCCAGCTATGTGAAGACCTCCAGTGTAGACCGTGAGCCCTCCCGGAGATCATAGCCCGTCGCTTGCGAGAAGACAGACGATAACGGCAATTTTGACCATCAATGGTTTCTGAGGCAATTAGGAAATCTACGATTTCTCAGCGCAAGCACCATGCTCCGCATATTTAGAGCGCAGTCGTGCCCTCCTGTCAGCGCCGGGACCGACTCAGCAGTTCACCACATCTTCAAACCAGAGCCCGTTGGATCTCTTGGCCGTGACTATGCCGGCAGCTTCCACCGCATCTTTGAACGTTCGGTCGCAGAATACCCCGCCATGGAACGGCAATCTGAAAACGTGCGCCGAACCCAGCACTTCGCGTTTGAACGCCAACCGGACATCACCGGTCAGGCGGTAGTATTTCCCTGCCTTGTACTC
>NZ_JBVHVT010000237.1:0-1243 GCF_055564695.1 Streptomyces sp. NPDC029014 | reverse complement strand
GGGCCAGCTTCTCTCAGCGGGGCGATGCGGACGCAATGAATGCAACGGCGATGGATCTCCTTGTGCGCTTCACGGGAGGGCCGTCTGCCTCCGTCTACGTGGGGCCCCTCTCGAAGCCACTCTGAAGAATTCATCTACGGGGTCGTCCGCGCAGTCCGCACGCCAGATACCGCTGCCCGATCCCTCTATTGCCGCAGCAGAAATATGACCAAGAGGCGCGCTGTACGCTGACAGCCCACGGCACAGCGAAGGGACCGAGCGGCGCTGTTGGAAAGCGCTCAGCCAGTACGTTCACCAGCAAAAAGCCAGACCAGCGGCTAGGCGGTTTCGACCACTGGTTTGGTGCGCGGCGCACGTTGGCCTAGAAAGGCCAGTGGCTAGGGGTGCCGATCACGACGATGCCCTGAATTGCCGGGGCGTCACCTAGGGCGAGGGGGAGTCACCCCGTTGGTTCGGCGGCGCCAACTGGGGTCAGCGCCATAGCGGAGAGTTTCACGATTGTCGCGTCCATCGGACGCACGGACATCTTGCTAGGACGGAGGTCAAGCGCCAGTGAACAGGCTTGGGTCCAGCCGCGCGGGAGGGCTACCCAACCTGGATGGCGGCCAGAGCGTCTTTTGTTGAGAGAGGCCGGCCGTAATGCCATCCCTGGCCGATGGCGTCCGGCGCGATCCGGTAGAGCAGCAAATCTTGCTCTTCTGTTTCGACGCCTTCTGCGATGACATCCAGCCCAAGCTCACGTGCGATGCGATACATCCCTGGCAACACGGGCCGCAGGGGGGAGTCCTCGTTGATAGCGGCCACGAACATGCGATCGATCTTGATTCCTCGAAACGGCGATTGGGCGAGGTGGGAGAAATTCGCGCTGCCCGTCCCGAAGTCGTCGATCAAGAACCGGTATCCCAGAACCGAGAGGGCCTGCATGTTGCTCTTGGCGGTGGCAGACACGAGTTCTTCCCGTTCGGTGATCTCGATGCGAATTTGTTCGGGGAGCACGCCAAAATCGGTGGTAACGCTGCTGATGTAGCGAACGATGCACTCTTGGGCCATGTCCACAGGCTCGGCATTGATGCTCACGTAGAGGTTCCTGTGCTCCCGCAAAGCGGGGGCGAGGTCATTCATGGCACGGGCCAGGACGTATCGAAAAAGATCAGGACTCAGGCCGAGGCGGTGGGCGATGGGCACGAAGATGGCCGGCGGGATTTCATCGTCTCCCGGCGGGCGCCAGCGGCTGAGCGCTTCA
>NZ_JBVHVT010000236.1:0-1254 GCF_055564695.1 Streptomyces sp. NPDC029014 | reverse complement strand
CTTCGTGGCCTCACCCAGGTTGTTCTGGATCTGCGTGACCCGGTTGTCGATGTTGTTCAGTGCATCGCCGGCGTTGTGGAAGCTGTCGCCACCGACGTTGTAGGTCGGCGCGACGACCTTGCCGGTCTCCTCGTCGATCTTCGCACCGCCGCCGAGCGCATCGGTCACGCCACTCAGCTGGCTGACGTTCACTGCGTCCGTCGCAACCTTGCCGGCCGCCACGTTGTGCAGCGCGACCGGAGCCGCCGCACCAGCGCCGCCGAGCGTCACCGAACCGTAGTTCGTCGTGCCGTCCGCGTTCTTGTCGTACACGACCGCCGACTGCAGCTTGCCGTCTTCTCCGACCAGGCCAGCCGAGCGCAGTTGCCGCACGTTGACTCCATCGGTCTCGTCGACACCGTCCGCAACGTTCTTCAGCGTGACGGGCGCCGCACCTGCACCACCGAGCGTGACGGAGGCGTGCGTTGCGTCGTCGTACTGAACCGCGTTCGCGACACCCTTCTGCAGCGTCTCGATCTGCGTCGTGTGCGTCGACACGCGCTCGTCGATATGCTTGAACTCATCGCCGACGTTGTCGTACGTATCCGTGAAGCCATCCGCTGCGGTCAGTTCGTCCGTCGGCGCCGAGATGTCACCGGTCACCGGGTCGAACTTCGCGCCACCGCCGAGACTGTCCGCGATGCTCTGCGCGAGGAAATTCACCTGGCGGCCGTTGACGGCCTCGGTGCTGTCCTCGGCAAGCGAGCCATCCGCGACGTTACGAAGCACCGTGCCGTTCGCACCCGCCAACGTCACCGCGGCCTTGGTGGAGTTGTCGTAGACGACTGCGTTCGGGTTCGTGCCGTTGCCGGTGCCGCCCTCACGCTGCTCCAGCGCCTTGATGGCATCGCCGACCGACGCGTAGTCCTTGCCGTCGACGTTATAGACCGGCGCGGTAACCTTGCCGTCCGCGTCCAGGCCCGCACCACCGCCGATGATGTCGGTCACGCCCTTCAACTGCGACACGTTGACTGCGTCCGTCGATGCCGTGCCGGCAGCAACGTTGTGCAGTGCGACCGGAGCGCCGGCGTTCACGCCACCGAACGTCACCGAAGCGAAGTTCGTGGTGCCGTCGGCACGCGTGTCGTAGGTCACGGCTGCAAGTGCCTTGCCGTTCTCGCCAATCAGGCCCGACGACTTCAGTTGCGATACGTTCACCGCGTCCATGTCGGCCGTACCGGCCTTCACGTTCGACAGCGTCGTACCGCTCTGGCC
>NZ_JBVHVT010000235.1:0-1271 GCF_055564695.1 Streptomyces sp. NPDC029014 | reverse complement strand
CGCCATCGTGCCTACATGACGGGCGATCATGTAGATGTGCTGTACCTGCCGGACCGCCCGGACAAGGCCCTGGTGCGTTCGCTCTCATCACCCTGGAGCCTGAGCGTCATACTGGGATTGAACAGCGGCCCATTCCTGCTGGCGGCGGGACTTCTGCGCCTGCCGCAGGCGGCGAGGGCATGGCGGCGCAGGCAGCTCCTTCGCCACGGGACACGGGTGCAAGCCAAGGTCCGGGCGATCAAGCGCGATCGCGGAGTATTTTCGGGGGGAAGGCATCCGTTCGTCATCGTCTGCGCCTGGCGCGATCCTGAAACCACTCGATGGCATGTCTTCCACAGTGCGTATCTCTGGGCCGATCCCCGTGCACAGGTGAGTGGGCGTGAACTGGATGTCCATGTCATGCCGGGCAATCCGCGCTACTACCATGTCGATATCTCCTTCATTCGATCAGCGCCAGCACCTGCACGCTGATCGATCAACCCGGCCAGCACCATGCCCACCCTCCTAAGATGTTTTTTGCTGTTTTTCTTTGCCGTGGGCCTGCTGATCCTTCTGGCCGCCGCCTGGCTGTTCGTGGACGTCCAGCGTTTCGCGAGCAAGGCCGTTTCCGTAACCGGAACGGTGGTGGCCGTCCAGGCAGAGGATGCCCGGTCGGAAATGGAGGGGATGCCCGCACGTGACATCACCCTGCATCGCCCGGTGGTGAGGTTCCAGACCGCACAGGGGCAGATGATTCAGTTCACCGCGTCCTTTGCTACCGGGGCACCACTGTACGTGGTCGGTGAACAGGTACAGGTGCTATATCCCGGCGGCATGCCTTCCAAGGCTCGTATCCAGCACCCGGGATTGCGCTGGGGCGCACCGCTGCTGTTGGCGCTGATGGGCATGGGGTTCTGCCTGATCGCCGCATGCGTCCATCGCCTGTGCGTGCGCTACTGGCCGATCCTGTTCGGCCAGCGTGACGGGGCATGTGGCTAGGCTGGGCATCGTAGTGGCCCACTTGGCCTGAGCGTGCTGCACGGCGGGCGCTGGCGTTGCAAAATCGAGGTATTCCTTCCGGAGCCCACCCATGCATCCCATCGAAAGCGAACGCCTGCGGCTGCGCCGCCTGGAACCAGACCGGGATGCTGCGCCGATGCTGGCATTGCTCAATGATCCAGGCTTCGTGCGCTTCATCGGTGACCGCAACGTGCACGCCAAAAAAAAAGCAAGCAAGCCCACCGCCTTCTGGTTGTTGCCCCGCTCTGCTCTGCGTGTCCTCGGCATATCTG
>NZ_JBVHVT010000234.1:0-1293 GCF_055564695.1 Streptomyces sp. NPDC029014 | reverse complement strand
GTTGGGCGCCAACGCGATCATCGGCATGCGCTACGACGCCACCGATGTGATGACCGGGCTGACCGAGGTGCTGTGCTACGGCACCGCGGTGGTGGTGGAACCGGTGCGCTGAGTCCACGTGAAACAAAGCATGGCGTACAAGATTTTCAAGAGGTTGCTCAAATAGACTGCATTGATTCCTGCCGGTGCAATAAGAGGCCCCTATCAGCGCACAACCAAAATTGAGGCGCAGGGCCACCGGGCGTACGTCCGCATGTTCGCCGCGCGCTTCTCGGCGCATTCTGACGGATTGACGCGGGCAGTAGTAAGACTGCGGCGCAGGACCCATTCGGCAACCGGAGTGTTGTACATTTCCGTCAACAGAGGGGGGGATTCATGGGACGAGACCTTACTAACGGAATCGAGCGGGCGTACGCAGAGCGACTCGACTTATTTGTTGTGGCCCTGACTGGAAGAACAGGAAGTGGATGCACTACAACGGCGTCAGCCCTATGCCGTGAATTCGCAGATCTTCCAAGCTCTTCAACAGATCTGACCGCAATTGAAGCTCGAAAGCAGGAAATTTGCGCGAACTATTCACAGGTTCAGTGGACCCCATTCAAATCAATATCCGTGTCGACAGTAATATTCGGATACATCCTGACCGAGGATCCAGAGGGTTTAGATAATTTGTTTTCCTCACTCAAGATTGATGCATCTAAGATCAAGGAGATCCACGCTCGCTCTATCCCCGAAAAAGGAAACAAAGAATTCTCCGAGCTCATTAAGAACAAGAATAGCTTTAAGTCAAAGGAAGCCTGGCTTTATTACGTTAACTTTCTAACAGCTGCCGCGAGCGAGTTCCGATTACATCTCGGAACAAAGTACTCGTCCTTGTTCCAGACTTTAGGCGACAACATACGGCACAGTGGAAGTCCAACGTCAAACACCACGTATCCAGAAGAACTTTTTTCGTTGGCTTCAAGAGTCAAGCGATTGGCACTCTCATGTCGGGAGTACGATATACATGAGGGGATCGCCAGTACGCGAATCGTCATTGACGCTGTCCGCAACCCTCTTGAGCTTGTCTACTTAAGAGACCAGTTTGCTGCATTCTTCGCATTCGCGATCACCACTGAGGAATCGCATCGGCGCTCAAGGCTTACTGAGGCGGGAATGTCGAAGCGCGAGATTGATGCACTTGATAACCGAGAATATTCGAAAAAATCTCTGACAAGTTACGACAATTTTGTTTCCCAGAACATCGAAGAATGCATTCAAAAGTCCGATGTATTCGTAAACAACCCTGGGCCA
>NZ_JBVHVT010000233.1:0-1318 GCF_055564695.1 Streptomyces sp. NPDC029014 | reverse complement strand
CCCATTCAGACGCGCAACTACTGGCCACCACCCAACAAGACCGGACACTGGATACGAGCTCAGCCCAAAGTCGCTGGCTCACGCGCCACTGCGCCTAGGCTACATGCCCCGGGCGCCAGTCTCTTTAAGACGCAACCCGATGGGCTGTGGATAAATGTCAACTGGGGCGAGCACAAGTACTGCGACGTGGTAGCAATCGAGGTGTGTGGAACCGCCTCCAATCTGAACGACAAGAGATCGCGTTACTCTCCCTCAACCCACAGCCTTCTCATTACGTTTAATGAAGAGTGGCTTAAAAAAGACTTCACCACTCAGGGTGGCGGCAAAAAGACATACAAGAAAGCACTGAAAATACCGTCTGACGCTCCAAGCGGCGACTTCTCACTCCCGGTTCGCCATTTGCGCGTCCTATATGCCCTACCGAACGAGCTCTACGATATTTGGTGCTCACAGCATTGCCCCACCGGCTATGAATTCTTTTGCCCTCACACGTCTCTAGCATCGCATAGTTCGCCGTCTTTCATCCGCTTCCTACGCCAGATGTCCATTGCAAGTCAGTTTTACAAGAAGTCATAGCCTCCACTTTCAACCAGTTCAATGCGCCTCTAACACTCCTTACTTGGATGAGATTTGGCTGCTACTGAAACTTACGAGCCTGATCAAAATCGGCTTTTGTGAAAGGAGGCGCAAAATCCTGGCTTGCCACGCGGGGCGATGGTGCTTTGATGAGCGCACCACCTCGGCTCAAAGGAGCTTTAACCATGTTCTCTCACCCACAGTTCCAAATCGCCAGCCAACTGCTTATCGGGCTCATGTCCCAAGGCTCCTCTCGCCAATTGAGCGATCGCGTCGAAGACGTGAGGCACGCCTTGGACGTGTCCGCCGAACTGATTCGACAGTGGGAGGAGGACCAACCACGGGGTGCCAAGTTCACTCCGCCCAATCCAGCCCCCCAAACCCGCACACGTGAAGCCGTGGTAGACCGCACTTTCATCCCGACAGACGAATGGCGGCGGAGCCGCGCCAAGAAGAGTGCGCCACCTTCAGTCTTGCGGAACTCGGGGCCTTCTGTTCATTGAAGGATGCCACCTGAAACGAGAGGAGCCCCGCCAGGCGGGGCTCGTTGCTTTAGTGCAACCGGGGGCGCCGTGGAATGGCGGATGGCTGGGACGCGTCCGACGTGACGGGCCGCTCCTGGAAGTCCGACTGCGCCTCCCGGGTCGGCTCGGCTCGAACAGAGCAACGTTCCAAGACAGCCACGCTCGCGGCCTCCAAGCACTCCTCGCGCAAGCGTAGGTCTTCGGCCAAGATCGCCTCA
>NZ_JBVHVT010000232.1:0-1340 GCF_055564695.1 Streptomyces sp. NPDC029014 | reverse complement strand
CAGGGCTGATTCAAAGTCGTGGTGATCTTGTGGTGTGCCTGGTCACAGGGGTGTGACGATCGGTTCGGGGGCCGCGACGGATGCAACGAAGCCCCGGTTGAAGACGGGTGACCTTGCCAAGTCGCCGTTCTCAGCCGGAGCTTCGATGTGCCGTCAGTCTGCCACCGTCTGCTTGATCAAGTCGCCGTCGCGTCAGCACCGCGCGCTGCCGTCGCTCGTGGACCGGCTGTCGGTGCTGCCCGATCCACGCCGGCGGCGCGGGGTGCGTCACCCGTTCGTGGCGGTAATGCTGGTCGCCGCTTGCGCGGTGACGGCGGGGGCCCGCTCGTGGGCGGCGATCGGCCAGTGGTCCAGGGCGGCACCGCAGGACACCCTGGCCCGGCTCGGCGCTCGCACCGCCGGGGCACTTCGCGTGCGTGTCGCGCCGTCACTGTCCACCATCCGCCGGATCGTGATCGCGGTATGCCCGGGCGGACTGGCGGACCTGACCGGCCAGGACCCGGCCGGGGCCGACACCGTCGCGGTGGACGGAAAGTGCGCCCGCGGCTCGCGTCACGGCGCCGTCCCGGCCGTGCATCTCCTGGCCGTGATGACCGGTGAAGGCCGCACCGTCAGCCAGCTGCCCGTACCGGGCAAGACGAACGAGATCACCTGCTTCGCCGCCCTGCTTGCACCGTTCGACCTGCGCAATGTCGTGGTGACCGCCGACGCCCTGCACACCCAGACCGCTCACGCCCGCTTCCTCGTCGAGCGGAAGCAGGCGCACTTCCTCTTCCTGGTCAAGGCCAACCAGCCCGACCTGTTAGCCGCCTTGCGCTCGCTGCCCTGGAAAGAGGTGACCGCCCGCCGCTACGACCGCGAAGCCGGACACGGCCGCCGGGAGACGAGAGCCACCCGGGTGCTGACCGTCACCGGCCTGGGTCTGGACTTCCCCCACGCCGTCCAGGCCGCCCGGATCCTGCGCTACCGCGTGGAAACCGCGAGCGGCAGGTGCACCCGCGAGACCGTCTACGCGATCACGGACCTGACCTCCGCCGAAGCCTCCCCGCAACGGATTTCCCGGCTGGCCCGGTCACAGTGGACCATCGAGAACCGGCTCCACCACGTCCGCGACACCACCTTCGCCGAGGACGCCTCGAAGATCCGCACCGGCCACGGACCGGCCAACCTGGCCACCCTCCGCAACCTCGCGATCAACGCACTCCGGGACGCAGGACACCGCAGCATCGCCGCTGGACTCCGCGAGGCGTCCTACGAACCATTCACCCGACCGCTCAAGCTCCTGGGCATCAGCTGACCAGCACCCCGGCAAGATCACCACGACTTTGAATCAGCCCTGG
>NZ_JBVHVT010000231.1:0-1376 GCF_055564695.1 Streptomyces sp. NPDC029014 | reverse complement strand
GTTGGACCACATCACCCAGGGCAGCGGGGGCGTGGTCAATCTTTCTGGGCTCGCCGGAACCGGTAAAACGACGATCAGTGAGTGTTTTCGGGCAGCTTACGAAACCCAAGGATTCGAGTTGCTGGGCGTCTGCGTTTCCAACGCCGCGGCCGAGAAGCTGGAGGCGGAAAGCGGCATGTCCAGCGTGAGCATGGCGCAGATGCTCCATGACCTGGACAAAGGAAAGATGCAGTTCCGCAAGACGGACGTCATTGTGGTGGATGAGGCAGGCATGGTCGATGCGCGCAACACCCACAAGCTTTTCAGCTACGCCGCCAAGGCGGGGGCGAAGGTCATCATGCAGGGCGACGTGGAACAGCTTCAGCCCATCGGAGCTGGGTCCGGCTTTCAGTTGACCAAGAGCGCGGTGGGTGATGCCAAACTCACGGAGATCCGACGCCAGGGCAAACAGGAAGACCGAGAAACCGCGTTGTCGTTCTACGCCACGGACGAAAGCGGCCAGATCATCGATCTGAAAAAGGCCAGCCGTTCCCGGGCGCAGACCCTCGACAAGGGCAACGAAATCAAGGCCCGGTTGCTCGGCACCATCCGCGAAACGGCCACGGAGAAGGACTCCCGCGAGCGCTTGCTGCACGAATACTTCGAAGACCCAACCCCGATGCAGGAGAAGTTGGTCATCGCCCACACCCGTGCAGACGTGGCCGCGCTCAATGCGGGCATCCGGGCTGGGTTGAAAGAACGGGGAGAGCTGGGCCAGGACGAAGTGGTGATCGAGGCCCGGGACAAGGGGCGCAAGTTCGACTTGGCGTTGTCCAAAGGCGATCAGATCGTCTTCACCGCGAAGAACAAGGACCTGGGGGTCATCAATGGCACGCAGGCGGTGGTGGAGAACATCAAGCCCTCAAGGGCGGGCGGCTACGACATCAGCGTTTCCATTCGCTCGGAGACCAAGGCCGATGGCCGGCGATTGACGTTCAACAGCTTCGAAATGAAAGCACTGACGCATTCCTATGCCGGGACGGTTCACAAGAGCCAGGGCCAAGGTAAGCGGGAGATCTACCACCTGGCGAACCTGGGCATGCTCGACGCCCACAGCGCCCTGGTGGCCTACACCCGACTCACGAAGGGTTCCTACCGCATGTATGCGACGTCCGATGACGTGGAGCGGTTGAGCGAACGCCTGGGGCTGGAACGCCTCAAAGAGACCGTGCTCGACGCGGGACTGAAAGACGATCCGCAACGGCCGGTTGTCCAGGGCCTTGGGGGGGGTGTACGCCCCCACCACCAACACCCCACCCCTCCGCGAACGCGCACCCAAGGCAAGATCGCCGCACCTCTGAAGGAGAACACGGAAAGCCCAAAACCACAGATGAGCG
>NZ_JBVHVT010000230.1:0-1390 GCF_055564695.1 Streptomyces sp. NPDC029014 | reverse complement strand
TGCTGCGTCGCGGGTTCGACGTGGAAGTGGAATCGAGCACGGTGGAAAACCGTGGGTCGATCAACTGGCGGCGGGAGAAATGACCGGGTCGGGGGCGGTGCCCTTTCGTTGAAAGGGTCCGACCCCCGGCTTCTTCAGCTGCGGCGCAGCCGCTGGCGGTGCCCGGACAGGTCCATGCTCCACAGCAGCAGCGCACCCAGCAGCGCCGGCAGCACGCTGAGCACGGACAGCATCACCAGGAATGACACTGGCAATTCCATGCGGGCGGGCTTGCCCCGGCGCAGCTGGTAGCGGATCCATGCCGTGGCCAGCACGGTCCAGGCCAGCAGCCAGCACAGCGGTGCCAACCACAGCGAAGGCGAGGGCACCCACAGGTAGACGGCGGTACCGACCGCTGCGATGGCTGCGCAGGCGACCGGCAGGGTCAGCCAACGCAGCCGGGAAGGCGGCACGGACGGGTCTTCAGGGGCGCTCTGCCAGACGAACAGATGACGCAGGCCAATGGCCAGCAGCGTGCCGAGCAGTGGCGCCAGCGCTGCCGTGCCCAGCACGATCGCCCTGCGCTGCTCTTCCGACTGGTAGGGCAGCAGCGTGCTGGCGATCTGGGTGGTGGCCAACGCGATGAAGGCCATCAACGTCAGCGCCACGCTTGCCAGCAGTGCACGCAGCAATGACAACTGTGCCGCGGTGAGGCGGGTGACATCGCTGGCGCCGGCCCAGAAGCGGGCTTGGCCCGCATCGATGCCGGGCGGTAGAGGACGGTCCTCCTGGCAGCCCAGTACGTCCATCAACGCTGCGGCCTGGCGCGGCACGCGCAGCGGCAGCGCGGACATCAGGTTGCGCAGGTGCGAACGCGGTTCGCGCAGCTGCTGAAGGCGGCTGGCAGCGTCATCGTGGCTGGTCCAGCGCCCGCCACGCGCCTCCATCTGCTGGGCCAGCAGATCGGTCTGCGCGGGCAGTTGCAGCCAGTCCTGCCAGGCGTGTTCGGCCAGCTCGCGCAGTTCGCCTGGTGCCAGGCCGCAGCCCGCGTCGTCCCAGCCGAAGGCCTGGTAAAGCGCCGCGGCTTCGGACAGGTTCATGGGCGCCTGCCGCGCGCGCAGCGCCTGCAGCACCCTGGCACTGGCTTCAGCGCGCTCGTCCAAGGACCACTGGCTGCGCAGGCCCTGCAGGTACACCGCGAAAGGCTGCGGGTCGGTGGATTTGGCGCGCTCCAGCAGGTCCATCCAGTTGCTCATGGGTTTGCCTCGTGTGGGGGCTGCAGGCTTGAACGATCACTGTGTGCATTGCCGGGGGAGCTGGAAAATGCCCCGCGGAGGATTGCGATGGTGGCCAGCAGGGCGCACGTCAGAAGCAGTGCCAAAGCGACCGTTCGCCGCGTGAAGCGTCTGCG
>NZ_JBVHVT010000229.1:0-1407 GCF_055564695.1 Streptomyces sp. NPDC029014 | reverse complement strand
TCCCAGTCGAGCGTTTTGCGTGGGCGGCCGTTGAGTTCCTGGGCGACGTGTTCGAGGTCTTCGGGACTGTGGACGCTCAGGTCGGTGCCCTTGGGGAAGTACTGCCGCAGCAGCCCGTTCGTGTTCTCGTTCGAGCCGCGCTGCCAGGGGGATGCCGGGTCGCAGAAGTAGACGGGCATGTCGGTGGCCATGGTGAACTGCTTGTGGCGTGCCATCTCGCTGCCCTGATCCCAGGTGAGGGAGCCGCGCAGGTGGGCGGGCAGGGTCTGGATCGTGGTGACGAGCCCGTCGCGGACGGTCTCGGCGTCGTGGGCTCCGCCCGGCAGGTGGACCAGCATGGTGTAGCGGGTGCTGCGTTCGACCAGGGTGGCGATCGCGGAACGGCCGCCCGCGCCGATGATCAGGTCGCCTTCCCAGTGCCCGGGCACGGCCCGGTCCTCGACGTCGGCGGGCCGGTCACTGATCATCACCATCGGGTCGATGAAACGGGGCGTGCGCCGCTGGGGGTCCCGGCGCGGTTTGCGGCGGGTGCGGCCGGAACGGATCGCGGCCTGCACTTCCCGCTTCAGGCCGCCGCGGGCCTGGAAATACAGCGCCTGGTAGATCGTCTCCACGCTCACCCGCATGCTCTCGTCGTCGGGATGCTCCCTGCGTAGAGCGTGGCAGATCTGTTCCGGTGACCACCTCCGGCGCAGTCCGTCCTGGACGAAGCGGCGCAGCCGTCCCTCGCGTAGCAGCTTGCGGTCCTTGGGCCGGGGCCTGCGCGAGGCCGCCGCCCGGTGGGCGGCGTAGGGCTGGTAGCCCTCGCGGGCCGAGTTCGCGTCGATCTCCCTCTTGACCGTGCTCGCCGGCCGCCCCAGGGCCCGCCCGATCGCCCGCAGCGACTGACCCGCCTCGTGGAGGTCGCGGATCGTCTCGCGCTCGGCAAGCGTCAGAAACCGCGGATGGAGCTGCTTCTGGCAAGGCCGTCAGGCCCACCGGTGCTGTGGTCACGCCGCCCATCGTGACGGTCCCCGCCGCGTAGTCGACACGCCGCCCGTCGGCATAGACCCGGCCGTTGTGACTCTTCTTGACGCCCCAGTCCCAGTCCTTGGCCGTGCGCTCGTTCACGCCGATCTGCCGGGCCGCGACCCTGCGGGCGACACCGGCGGCCCGAAGCTGCTCGTAATCGTCCCGCCCGGTATGCCGGCGCGGCAGACGCACCGAACTCCGTCCGGCCTTCCGGGCCCAGCCGAAGGCCGTGTTCCGATTCACCCCCAGCTCACGCGCCACCACGGTCACGTTTCCCACGACATCCAGCCGTGCAAGGAAACGCTCCCTCAGCCCCGCAAGATCAACCCGCTCAACGCCCACGGTCCTCGCAACTCCCACAGATCGCGGGTGTTGCGAGGACCGTTAGAACCCAAG
>NZ_JBVHVT010000228.1:0-1412 GCF_055564695.1 Streptomyces sp. NPDC029014 | reverse complement strand
GACGCGGTCGTATCGGAGTGCGCAGCCGTTGCGGGTGGTTGGGGAGATTGTGGAGTGGGAGCTGTATGACGCGGAGTTCGTTCGGCAGTTGAGGGCGTTTGTTGCTTCGGGGAGTGGGGAGATCATCAATTGATGAAGAGAACGTACCTACTTTGGCTGACGGAAGAGCAATAGAGCAGGCTTTCGAACTATATCCGCGTTCGATAGTGGGCATCTCCATCGACCAGCAATCGCCTTGGCCCACTGCCGTACTTAACCTCCACTTCCGTCTAGAAGCAGACGCACGCGCTTCCCACGATAGCGTTCCCTCATCTGCTGCTTGAAATCCCCTCATGACAATCGACGGCGGCCTCCCCTCGAAGGGTGGACACGCTCTGCCATCACTAAAATGTCACGTCAGGCGCTCGCTATTTCGCGATCGACGAAGGACAGGCCCCGCTTCCGGGACGTGACATCTGGCTGTGCTATCTGGACACAGCATCCTGCAATGGCCCCAATGGCCACGTAGGTAAATGCCCACATTACTACCGGAAATGCTCCTATTGACGTTTCCGAACCCGACTGAGAATGTCCGTCTGCTATCGATCTGACTCCAGAAAGGATACGAACGAGCACCGAGCAACCAACCGTTTGGAGCCAATGACCGGCCGACTGTGGTTTATGGAAGGAACCAGAATGCAGCGGAATCAATGAACATCTAATGCAGTAGAAGTCAAGGGACAAACTTCGACCTGAAAACCGGCACCACTCAAGGACAAGGATCATGATTCGATCAATTGTGCATAGAGTCCTAGTCGTCACATTCCTCACGTCGCTGCCGCCAACCGCCATGGCTGCAGACGGCCAAGAAGGGCTTTCAGCCCAAACCATCACATATGCTAGGACATATGGCGTAGACGCTCGGGAGGCAGAGGCAAGACAGGCACGCACCCTTGAAGCAGGCACGCTTGAACGCGTTATCGAGTCAAAGAGTCCCGATACCTTCGCGGGGCTCTATATCCAGCACTCACCAAGGTTCAGGGTGGTTGTTCGGTTCACGGGGAATGCGGAAACTCAGCTATCACGATTCACCAATGACCCCATCTACGTCGCCGAGCAAGCGCCACGGTCTCTCGAGCTTTTGCTCGCGGTTCAAGATGAGATTGCCGCGCAGCTAAGCGCACGGAAGATCAACTTCGAGACCGGCATAGACATCAGAAAGTCGGAAGTAAATCTTCTAACGGACGATCCACAGGCGGCATCATCAGCCCTGGCCAAACTAATCAGAAGTACCAATTTCATAAATCTTATAAAAGTCCAAGGTCGAATTACCCCAACCGCCCTTCTTGGTGGCAGCCACGTCAACGGCCATCCGGTAATACCAGGCGTTTCGCAGAACTGCACCACCGGGTTCAACGTCAAAGACGCGAACC
>NZ_JBVHVT010000227.1:0-1432 GCF_055564695.1 Streptomyces sp. NPDC029014 | reverse complement strand
GCACCCGCCGACAGGCCCGGCTCCACATCCACCAGCACCAGCCGGCCCGGATGCTCCCGCTGCGCCGAACGCACCAGACCCCACACCGACGCCGCGCCCAGACCAGGCGCGCCCTCCTGCGAGGACACGGCCACGGCGCCCCGCGTCAGCAGCACCAGCCGCGACCCGGCGAACCGCTCCCCGGACACGAACTCCTGCACCACGGACAGAGCCCGTGCCACCGTCTGCGACACCTCGTCGGCCCGGTCGTCGTCCACGGCCCAGAGCACGGTGTCCGCAGCTTCCGGTGAGCCCCAGGTGACCCGGCGAGTGGGCGGGCCGATCACGGAGGTGGCCGGTTCCCACACCAGGTCGAACAGCGCGTCCCGCACGCCGCCGCTCATGGCCCGCAGCTGCTCCCGCTGTACCGGCCGCGTCACCAGCCGGCCCACCGACAGCACCGGCGCACCCGACTCGTCGGTGACCCGCACCGTCAGGCCGCCGTCCTGATCCGCCGGCGTGACATGGATGCGCACCGTCGATGCGCCCACGCCGAACAGTTCGGCTCCCGTCCAAGCGGAGGGCAGCCGCGCCTCGCCCGTGGCCGGGTCGCCCGTGATGTGGAGTACGGCGTCCAGCAGGCCGGGGCGCAGCGCGAAGCCCGTCGCGTGTCCGTTCGCCCCGTCGGGGAGCGCGACCTCGGCGAAGAGCTCCTCGCCCCGCCTCCACGCGGCCCGTACGGTGCGGACGGCCGGGCCGAAGCCGACCTGTGCCCGTGCCAGGTGCTCGAACACGTCCTCCAACCGCAGGGGAGTGGCACCGGCCGGCGGCCACGCCTCCACCCGTACGCCGTCGACGGCGTCCCCGGCGTTGCCCGCACCACGTGTGGGCGCCAGAGTGCCGGAGGCGTGCAGGGTCCATTCCGCATCGTCCGCGGCACCGCCCGGGCGGGAGAAGATCTCCACCGCGCGGCGGCCGTCCTCGTCGGCTGCCGACACGAGCACCTGGACGGACACGGCGGGGGCGACGTCGCCGACCGGCAACACCAACGGCAGGTGGCAGTCCAGGTCCTCCAGGCGCGGGCACTTCACGTGGTCTCCCGCCCGGAAGGCGTACTCGACGAGCACGGAGGGCGGCAGGACGGCCTGACCGTAGAGCGTGTGGTCGGCGAGCCAGGGGTGTTCGGCCGTGGACAGGCGGCCGGTCCACAGGGTGCCGCGACCGTCGGGCAGGGACACCACCGCGCCCAGCAGCGGATGCCCCGCCGCCGTCAGACCCAGACCGGCCGCATCACCCGAACGGGCCGGGACGTCCAACCAGAACCGCTCCCGCTGGAACGCATACGTCGGCAACCCCTCCCCGACCGGCCCGGCACCCAACACCCCAGCCCAGTCCACACCCACACCCTGCGCGTGCACCCGGGCGAGCCCCTCCAGCACCGCACCCGGCTCCG
>NZ_JBVHVT010000226.1:0-1448 GCF_055564695.1 Streptomyces sp. NPDC029014 | reverse complement strand
CTTTGAGGGTCGTGTTTGCGACGGTGGCACGCAGTGCCCAATCTTCCCTGGCGGCCAGCTCATACACAGCCAGGGCGGCGCAGGTGCGGGGGCTGGTGATCACCAGCCCGTTCGGCGCGTCGTCTGTAGCCGCGGCGGGTGCATCGGTGGGGGTGGCCCAAGCAACCACGCCCAGGGCGGTGAAGCACGCCAAGGCGGCCAGGCCGACGCGGGCGGTGCGCTTGGTGTTGAGGGTCAGGGGCATTGCTAGGTCTCCGTTCCGGCGGCTGCCGATGACGGAACAATAGCGCTGCTATCTAACCTTTACAATAGCGATGCTGTTTACGAGTCGTTTTTGTCTCAATGAATTTCTGAATCCGTTAAGAAATCAGAATTCCCAACGCTTGAGGCAGTCGCTGTATGCAGCGTCTCTAAACTCCCCCGTGACCACGTCTTTGGCGGCCTCACTGGTCAAGCGAGGAAGGTCATAGGCCTTGTGGACGAAGCCCACGTACGGCTCACCATACTTCGTTGCAGTAGCCATGACGGTAGCCATCGGTGTGCCCATCTGCCTTGCCTTCATGATGCGCTCGGCAGCAGTAGATTCGCCTTCGCACAGTTCGGCCGTTGATCCCTTGAGCGTGTCGATGGCCTCTTGAGCTTTTGTCGCAGCCTCGGCTGCCGATGCAGAAGCACGGGCAGCCGCGGCGCGCGCAGGATCGTTGCTAGGGTTGCTTGCGTTGACGCACCCACAAAGGGCGAGCACCACGATCCCAGCGGCAGAAAAATACTTCCTCATTGGTCATGCCTCTTAACCATAGCGGCTGCGGAGTAAGCCGGCATCTTCAAAGCTGACGCCGTCCCGCAGGCAATCTTCGGCGCGCTCCAAGTCCTTATGCAGCTGGATCAGGTCATCATCCGGAAGCTGTTCGATGCCCATGTAACCGAAACAAGCCTGGTCGATCAGGAGCTGCATGGGAGAGCCCCAACGTCTCTGAAAGTGCCGGATCATCCGGCAGTGGGACTCACGAAGTACGACGTCCATGCGGACCGCCGAGTGCGTGATCTTCCTGCTGACTCCATCAGGTGCTGTAGCCGGCAGCTCAGCCGGCTTTACGCTTCCGACCACCGTGAGCTTGGGCTTGTCGCCCATCTTCCGCTGCGCGCGCAGCGCGATCAGCTGAGCCAGCTTGTCCATCTCCTGATCGAGATCCATCTGTACGCTTCCCCTGTTTCCTCAAATCCGCAGCAAGTGCAACGCGCAGCGCCTGGGCAAACAGATCGGGCGATTGCTCGACATCGAATGTCTCGCCTGTGGCCAGATCTAGAGCCTTGCGCACCACAGCGATGGCGGCCACGACGATATCGGCGTTAAGTCTCGCAACCTGAGACGTGCCGAAACTGTCCATGAGGCGAGCGTACTCAGCGCTTACTTCCTGGGGCTGTAGCCCGAGAACATCGGCCAAAGC
>NZ_JBVHVT010000225.1:0-1488 GCF_055564695.1 Streptomyces sp. NPDC029014 | reverse complement strand
CCGCCCCCCGGTTGGCCTTCTCGAGCCGGATCTCCTCATCCATGGCGATGAACCGATCTCGCGTGAGAGACCAAAACACCACCCGCGTTTCCAGGTATTGAGTGATGATGTCTTTGCACTCGACCACCACGCGCCCGATGGGCATCCGCCAGATCAACTGGTTTGACAGCAACTGAAGTGCGGTCATCGCAGCACACAACGGATCGCGGTCGTTCGCTTTCACGGTAAGCCCCCGAAGGGCCTTCGAATCCTTCCCGGCCAGTTCGTGAAGCTTCACAAGCAACAGCGTGCCGGCTCCGCAGGTGGGGTCACCCATGGGCCACTCGTCTTTTTGAGGCGCTTGAGCAAAGGCGTTCATCGCCCTCGCCAAGCCCCAAGGGGTGAAATGTTGAGCGTCGTTCTTTTTCCCTGACCACACCAACTCATTAAACAATCGGCCCAGGATGCATTCGAACGGCTCGAAGGTTTCCACTGCGCCGCCGTAGGCCTGGCCCGCTTCGTGGCACCAATCCTCGCTTCCTTGCACGTCAGTCCCAAGCAGCGTCAAGTCACACCAGGCGACCAAGGGCCCAAATCCCCGGGTGAACAACTCCTCGGCCTGATTGATCACGCAAACCTTCAGCGCAAACGCGGTGAACTTGCGCATCTTTTCCCTGGGCGATTCCCCGGGGATGGCTTGGATAGCCTTCAACAACCGCTGGTAAGCATTGTTGCGGGGATCGGTCGGCTTTGCCTTCTTCGAAGTGCCCTTACTCATCGTTGGCCGCCCCCACGTCAGCGCCCACCCCAGAACTCACCCGGGCAAAGTCCAGCTCCAGGAAACATCCGCGGATCTGCCCCTCCCTGACCGCCCGCTTCAAGCGACGGGCGCCCTCCTCGCCGTAGGCAATCCACGCAGGGCCAGCAGGGGGCGCGTCACCTACGTCTCCGTTGGCCCGGTGGAACTTCAAGCGGCCCTCCTGGAAGACCACCGCGCTGACATCGGGGTGGTTCAGCACGAAACTTTGGAACCAGCGGGTCTCGGTTCGCGCAAACACCAGGGCGATGCCGCCCCCCGGGTGGTTGGCCATCTTCTCCATCCAGGCCTCTTGCCCCCGGCCGAACGGCGGGTTCATGAAAACGAAGGCATCCGCCGGCCATTCCGACGCCAGGCCGTCATCGCTGGGCTTGAGCATCCGAGCCGCGGTGGGCCACGGCATCCCGTTCTCGGGCGTTGCCGGATCCAGGTCGAAGGGCCCCAGGCCCGTGAAGCCTTCCCTCGGGCTGCCCCAAATATGCTCCGGAGGGGTGAGCCAAGTGGTGGTTGTCTCGAACTGCGGCAAGCGGTCGAAACCAACTGTGGCTGCGGCGAGCTTTTTAGTCCGGGGGATGGAGGTGGTTTTGCGCTCCTTCGGCATGAAGAGGTTGTTCGGGTCAGACGAAGCGGAGAGGATGTTCAATGTGCACACCTTATGGTTGATAGGGAGTTGTTGTTAGTTCGAGGGATTC
>NZ_JBVHVT010000224.1:0-1615 GCF_055564695.1 Streptomyces sp. NPDC029014 | reverse complement strand
GACTCCAGTAATGCCGCCAACGCGGCGTCGCCGGCGACTGCGGCGAAGTGAGGGGGGTATCAGCCATGGCGATAGGATACTCCTGTCCAGTGGCGTGCCGACGCAGAAACTGCTTACGATTGCCTTCGAGACAAAGATATCGATCAAGACAACCACAGGCTCAATCGTTAGGGGAAAACACGTTGACCGCCCAGCCCAAACCACCCTCATCATTCTTGAACGTTCGCTTTCTAGGCTTTGAGGCGGCTCTTGCCTTGATGATGACATTCAGGTGTGGCGCGTCAGATTTTGTTCACCCGGGAATTCTTGTCGATCGCCAATCAATTATCGACACACAGACTCTTCTAAAGCGGAATGACCTAGTTCGGACCCAAGCGATTGAGGTCATGAAAAATTCTCCACTGGCTAGACTTACTTACAAATCCCAGCCGCATGCGCAGGTATTGTGCGGCCCATACTCACGGCCCGACATTGGCTGCTCGGATGAAGTGCGCGATGCCCAAGCAGCGTACACCCATGCACTGCTGGGCGCCTACCTGAGTGATTCGCGTCACTTCATGGTCTCCGCAGAAATCATGGATTCCTGGTCTGAGACTCTCACCGGCGGCCATCTGGGAACCAATAGATCATTGCAGGCTTCATGGGCAGCTGAACTGTGGACGCGTTCGGCTGAAATCCTGAGATATACCAGTCGGGCCTGGCCAGAAGATAAAGCAAAGCTATTTGGAGAATGGCTGCTTGAGCAGTACCTGGGCGACATCGACGCGATGCCCGAATGCGTCAATGGCAATTGGTACGCGAGCGGCATTGAGGCTCGCATGAATATTGGCGTGTACACAAATCGGAGAGACGTCTATAACAGTGCTGTGATGGATTGGAAATCACAGTTCCCCGCGTACGTGTACATGAAGTCCGATGGCGCCAAGCCAAAACCCCAACCAAATTGCAACAAACCATCACCATCGAACTGGTTCAACCAGAAGCAGATGGCGTCTGGACTCGCACAGGAAACCTGCCGCGACCTGCCACACACTGCTTTTGGCTTGGCCGCATTTATAAATGCTGCAGAGACAAACAGGATCCAAGGCGGCACGCTGTATCAGGACTACGCCGATCGACTCCAACAAGCCATGGAGTTCCAGACGAGCGTGGCATTGGCTCCTACGCCACCCAAATGGCTCTGCAGCGGCCAGCTGAAGGGCTCACTGGCCGGCACTCTGGAAATCGGCTACGCGCAACTTCACGGCCGCATGAAGCGCCCGATGACAAATACGGGAAAGTGGCTTTCTTTGAATCGACCAAGCCGCGGCCAACTACACTTCATCTGGGAGACCGCGACGCACGGCATGGAAATCACCGGTGCAGCTGTCACTTCCACTCCCTGATTGGCAGACATCCAAGGGGCAGAGCTGCGAAGACGGGCAAGTCTTCGCAGCTCAAATATCAACATCCGCTATTCCTTACCATCCGACTGGTACTCGTAGTACCCGTAGCTGTAGTAGCCAGTTGCGCGCCTTTCCACTGCATTGAAGATCGCGCCCTTGATCTGAACGCCATTCTGCTCAAATCGCTGCAATGTCAGCTCGATCTCCTTGACTTGGTTCACACCAAATCG
>NZ_JBVHVT010000223.1:0-1652 GCF_055564695.1 Streptomyces sp. NPDC029014 | reverse complement strand
AACCAAAGCGCAGAAAAACACACCCCCCCCCCCCCCCCCCCCCCCCCCCCCCCCCCCCCCTACCCCCCCCCCTCCCCCCCCCCCCCCCCCCCGCCGCTGCTGATTTTTGATCTTTCCAGGGCAACCGGTGGGACCCCACGTTGGTCGAACAGTGGTCGGGCGTGCTCGAACGCCCGATCCACACGACACAAGGGGGACCGTGTTGCTGAAGTCGAACCACACGCACGTCACAGTCGCGCAGCGGATCGGGGCGGCCCTGGCTGCCGGCGCGCTCGTGTTCGGCGCCGATGCCGTTGCCCAGGCAGCGCCGTCGCCGAGCCCGGCGGTCCCGGACACCGCGGCAGGAAAACAGATGCCCCAGACCGGGCCGAAGGGCTCCCCGGACCCGTTCGGCGGCCTCGCCACGTCCGAGGAACTCCTGGACACCACGGTCGAGAACGGCCAGAAGCAGAACCTTCCCCTCGGCTTCACGGTGACCGGCGACAAGCCCGTCCAGGGTGCGGAGCTGGGCATCCACCTGCCGCCGGGTCTGGAACTGAAACCCCAGGAACGGCCGTCGAACTGTGAGCACTTCAGAGTCGACCCGGTACGGGACTACGACGACGAGATGCTGTTCTGCAGCTTCACCGGGACCTTCGAGCCGGGCAAGTACTACCGGATCGACACGGGGCTGGACATCACCGCGGCCCCCGAGCTGTGGCGGGACCGGTTCTACGTCACCTGGACGCCGGGCGGCAGGCCGATCTACAAGCCGCAGCAGGGCGGGGTCAAGGGAACCGCCGCTGCCATCAAGGTCGTGCCGTCGGAGCCGTTCAAGGCGTGGCATTTCTGGGGCCGCGAGGTGTGGGTCGAGAACCCCGCGAACAAGCCCGACTTCACCGTGGACGGGTCCTCCGGCAGCGGCCCGGCCGGCGGCCAGGTGCTGCTCAACCCGGGCTGGCAGATCAAGGGCACCGGTTCGGTCGCCACCACTGCGGCCGACGCCAAGGTGGTGGAGACCGAGTTCGTGCTGCCGCCGGGCATCAGCTTCGTCGGCGGCCGCCCGGGTCCTGAGGGGCGCCGGGTGTTCGGCGGGACCGGCGGCTCGGTGAAGGGCGTCTTCAAGATCGAGCCGTGGGTCAAGCCCGGCACCTACCTGGGCGAGTACCGGTACAAGAGCGACCGCCGGCCCGGCGAGCTCAAGATCGCCGACATCGATCGGGACCTCGGCAACAACGCGGCCAAGCTCACCATCACCGTGACGCCGGCCGTCGATCCGCAGCCCAGCCCGTCGGCGTCCGCCTCCGCCACGCCGTCGCCCTCGGCCTCGGCCTCCGCGAGCACCACCCCGAGCACCGGCAACACCCCTGGCCCGAACGGTGGTTCGGGCGGCAAGCTGGCCGACACCGGATCCACCGCGCTGGCCGCGGGCGGCCTCGGCGCCGCGGCCGTGACGCTGGGCGGTGCGCTGTACGCCGTCGGCCGGCGCCGTCGTTCCGCCTAACCGGAGACGCGATGGGCAGCATCAGCGCGCGATGACCGTTCGCGGGTCCCGGGGGGGGGGGGGGGGGGGCCCCCCCCCCCAAAAAACCCCCCCCCCCCCCCCCCCCCACCTGTGGCACGGTTCCGCTCCCCCCCCCCTCCTCCCCCCAGAAAGTGGGGAGGTAGACCCC
>NZ_JBVHVT010000222.1:0-1714 GCF_055564695.1 Streptomyces sp. NPDC029014 | reverse complement strand
ACGTCCGGGGTGGACCCTGCCAGGTCCCCAGAACCAAGCTCACGACCGTCAAACCGAATGATGTAATGCGGGACCTGCAGTCGCTCGCTCACGGCTCTGGCCGCCACCACTTCCGCAGCCGCGGCGAGTTGCCCATAGTCCACGGTGAACGCCATATCCGGACGCTTCCACCAGGCCAGAGCGATCGAGTCCATCCCGCCAGACAGTAGGAGGGCACTCTTCATACGCAAACACCATTCCAAGCGGTCTGATAGATGGCACTGACGAAGTCGTCGCGCAGGAAGCAGTCGGTACCCTCCATCATCTTCAAGTCCTCAGGCGACACGTTCTCGGCATACATCACCACCGGGATCCCCCGAGATCGCGCGTAGCCCACCTCGAAGACCGTGCCTGAGTCCAGCCCATCAGCGATGGCGAGCATGACCTGGCTCCGGTGGATGCCCTCAATGTCCTTCCCCACCACCATCTCTGCTGGGCCAGGGCCCACGTCGTGGTAGGGGGAAAACACGTCCAGGCCCATGTCGAGGAGGCAGTTGCGAGCCTGCTCGACAACCCAAAGCTGCCCAAGGGTGAAGAAGGGCCCGGCCAAGTAGACGGTAGGCGCCCGCCCCTGCAGGTAGGTGTCCGAGAGCCTCAGCGGCGCCGGAGCGAAGGCATCTAGCTCTCCAACATCAGGATACCTGCGATGCTGAGCATAGAAGGCAGCCGAGCGCGATGCTCGGTCTGCAGCCTCAAAGGGCGAGCGGCGCTCTTCCATCCAAGCGTATGCAAAGTTGGCCGCAAACTGATCCCCGCTACCGATCTTCCATACCCGAGAGGTGGCATAGGCCGGAACACATTCAGTGCCGCCCTCGTGGTGCACCAAGGCCCCCTTCGGCCCCATCTTCAACACCACCACTTCTGCGCCGTGCTGCGAAGCCAGCTCGGCAGCCATCTGCTCGGACGTCAAATCGAATCGCTGGAGCAAGCTCCTTGCCTCAGTCAGATTCAGCACAAGCGCCAGGTGCTGGGCCTTTGAGCCGTTAGCGCCAAAAGCTTCAGTCCCCGTAACGTTCTGTGGATCGAATACGGCGTACTCGGCGTCGACTATGGCCGTGCTCTCCAGCATGCCAAAGCGAAGCACGTGATCGGCCTTCACGCTGAGCGGCGATTGCCGCTCTGGCTGCTGGATCCACGGTACCGACAATCCGTGGCTGTAGTGAAAAGAGGCAGACCGTGGCAACGGCGCAATCGATAGGCCAAAGCCCTCATCTGCTGCACGACACTCCAGGATCGGCTGGAGGCCAGCATCAAGATAGCCGTGCAATGTCACCTGTCCACCCAGACGCGACACCGCTGACGCCGCACGTCCGGCCGATCCATACACTTCGTCCCACTGCGGGCGCAAACACACCTCGCGGTAGATACCACCGACGATAGTCAACATCCATTTATCCCCTGTCGTTGCCTAGCGTCTCAAGGCGAGATACGTATGGTTACCTGGCCGCCGGCCTTGCTCAGTACCGTGGCCTGGTACTGGGTTCCCTGCCGCATACACTCGAGCAAGCGGGACATCTTGGGTGAGGTAATTCCTCCGGCCACCTGATTGCCGTGCTTGATCACCACTACCTGCGCAGCCAATTGCTGCTCGATGGCCACGAACAAGACATCGCCGACGTTGATTCCAGCCACGACTGAAGGCTTGGGGGAACTCAACTGCGTCTCAAAAGAGAGA
>NZ_JBVHVT010000221.1:0-1752 GCF_055564695.1 Streptomyces sp. NPDC029014 | reverse complement strand
GTGGCTTCCGCCAGGCCTGCGCCTTGCTGGGACGTTGAAATGTGAGCCGGTTCAAAGGTTATTTAAATCTGCTTTTCGCCCGTCATATTTACACTTTAGTCAAATAAATGTGTTGTTTTCGGGTTTGCATTTTTGGGGTCTGTCGTAATCTGGATTCGTGGGGAGGCAATACCGCTGACCTAAAATAAAAGGTAAACATCATGAATATCCAAAAATCTAACGTGAGTAAGCAAGACTTGTCGAAGGCTGCGCTTGTTGTGGGAATGGTGGTCCACTCCACGCGCCATTCGCAGATCAAAGCCGACATGCGGAAAGGCCATTTTCAGCGCAACTTGAGTGAGTGGATGCAACGCTCTGGAGCGAGCGCGTCAATCGTCTCTAAGGCTTTGAACCGTCTCTTGAAGAACCCCACGGAGTGGGATCGCGTGGGCCAATCCACCTTCCCGCTCTACAACAAGCTAGCTGCGAACGAGGCTGTCGCAGCGGTTGTTGATAACGAGGCCTAAGTGCGGGTGCGAAGAGAGGAGGGCGGCCAGGGTGCCGCCTTTCTTTTGTCTGCTCCCCCGTCACCGCCCACCCCATACGCTCCTCCCCATGGATCCCCTTACCACCCCAGACGGCCGTTACCTCATCGTCCGCGGGCGCCTCTGGCGAACCACCAACCCAGGCCTCAGTGAGCCGGAGAGGGAGCGCCTGGTCCACGAGCTGATGGACGCCCGGCGTGCCGTGAAGTCAGCAGAAGCCAACCAGGATGGGGAAGCACTCGCCGCCGCGCGGCGCGCCGTGGACAGCGCGAAAACAGGCTTGGGCGAACGTGGCCCGGTGTGGTGGACCGATGGGGAGAGGGACTGGAACCGGTGCCTGGTGAAAAACTCGCCCTATGCAGGGTGGTTCCAGAACGTGGATACTCGCGAGACCACACCACGGAAAGGAAGTGAACATGCTGAAGGGTGAAGCGAAGATCGATGTCCCGGTTTACAGCGATGACGAGAGAGATATTGAGCAGGGCATGGACCCTATCATGCACGGAATCCTCATCACTCCCTCAGATCTCAAGCCCGTGCCAGGCAAGCCTGGTGTCTATGTTGCCGAGCATAAGAACCCAGACGTCACGGTGACAGTAACGGTCCAGGCGGATGGCAGCACGACCATTGAAACGGACCCCGAATCCGACATTTTCGAAAACACGTTGCATGTCTGACCAGTCCGGGGGCAGTGACTACTGCTCCCGGCTCTCGGTGACCATCCGAGCCCAGTCCACGCCCAGTTGCCTCACCTCATCGGCCCACGCTCGGTAATCGTCCAGCGGCATGGGGGCTTCCAGGCCGCGCTTGACCCGCTCCAAATATTTGTTCTTCCGAGACTGGGCTTCTCGGAAACGGTGTTCCGCCTCGTCCAAGCGGTCAGCCCGTTTGGCGGCCTGCAGTTGGCCCAGCCGCCGAACCGAATCCGGGTTGGTGGACAGCACGCGGGGAGCATGAGGCAGCGCGTGGCCTCCGGTCATCGGGACGCGCTTGTGGTTGCTGACCGGGTCCATGACGCGGTGGCGCCAGCACTCTCTCCAGTCGTTTGCATCGAGCGGGCCGCCGCCTGGCACGTCCAACGGCACGACGATCCCATGGGCCTCGATGAGCGCCCACACGGCCCGCAGGAACGCGTCCACCGGAAGCCGTAGAAGGGTGACCTGGCCCTCTGCTAGCACCTCGCCCCCGTCCCTCATTCGTAACGCCAGCAGGGTCTCGCTCAGTGCCA
>NZ_JBVHVT010000220.1:0-1814 GCF_055564695.1 Streptomyces sp. NPDC029014 | reverse complement strand
TTGATGCCGTCGATCAGCGAGTGGCGGCAGCCGTACTTGTTGTCGAACTTCGACTTCGTCACCGCGTCGTTGACGTTGATCGCCGGGAAGAGCAGCTGGCCGTCGCGGTGCATCTCGTACAGGCGGTGGACGCCGGTGGTGGTCTCCTCCGTCACGCCGTGGATGCCGGCGGCGAGCTTCGTCCAGTCCAGCTTCGACTCGGCGAGCAGCCGGTAGACGAGCGCCAGCTCCTCGTTGTCCGCGGTGGACGGGTCGGGCACGGCGCCCGCCTTCGCGAATTCGAGGCCCTTGTGGACGAGGAGGGTGGCGTCGCCGCCGTCGTCCAGGATCATGTTGGGGCCGTCGGCGTCCGGCCAGGTCAGCGCCTGCTCCGTGCACCACCAGTACTCCTCCAGGGTCTCGCCCTTCCAGGCGAACACCGGGATGCCGGCGGCGGCTATCGCAGCGGCGGCGTGGTCCTGGGTGGAGTAGATGTTGCACGACACCCAGCGGACCTCGGCGCCGAGGGCGACCAGGGTCTCGATCAGGACGGCCGTCTGCACGGTCATGTGCAGGGAGCCGGTGATGCGGGCGCCGGCCAGCGGCTGCGCCTCGGCGTACTCCCGGCGGATCGACATCAGACCCGGCATCTCGTGCTCGGCGAGGGTGATCTCCTTGCGGCCGAACTCGGCGAGGCCGATGTCGGCGACCTTGAAGTCCGTGAAATCGGCAGGGGTGTTGCTGGTCATGGTGACTCCGGTGGTGGACGGCGGGCTAGACGCCCAGGTTCTGGTGGATCTCAAGCGTCGCGGTGGAGCGGTTGAGGGTGATGTAGTGCAGGCCCGGCGCTCCTTCGGCGAGCAGCCGCTGGGACATGACGGTCGCGTACTCGACGCCGATCCGGTGGCCTTCGGCCGGGTCGTCCTGTGCGGCTTCGAGGCGGCGGGCGAGGGCGTCGGGGAAGCGGGCGTCGCTGAGCTCGGCGAAGCGCCGGATCTGGCGGAAGTCGGTCGCGGGCATGATCTCGGGGATCACGGGCGTCGGGCAGCCCACCGCAGCCAGGCGGTCCCGCAACCGCAGGTAGTCCTCGACGTGGAAGAACATCTGGGTGATGGCGTAGTCGGCGCCCGCCTCGCACTTCGCGGCGAAGTGGCGGACGTCCTCGTCCCAGCCCGGGGAGCGGGGGTGGCGTTCGGGGAACGCGGCCACGCCCACGCTGAAGTCGCCGAGCTGCCGGATCATGGCGACCAGCTCGTGGGCGTGGGTGAAGCCCTGCGGGTGCGGGGTCCACACCCCCCTCGGGTCGCCCGGCGGGTCGCCGCGCAGGGCGAGCACGTCCCGGATGCCTGCGTCGGCGTACTGGCCGATGATGTGGCGCAGCTCGGCCCGGGAGTGACCGACGGCCGTCAGGTGCGCGACGGGGCGCAGGGTCGTCTCGGCCGCGATCCGCTTGGTGACCTCGATGGTGCGGTCGCGGGAGGAGCCGCCCGCTCCGTAGGTGACGGAGACGAAGGACGGGGCGAACGCCTCGATGCGGCGGATCGCGTTCCACAGCGTGCGCTCGCCCGCCTCGGTCTTGGGCGGGAAGAACTCGAAGGAGTACGAGCGCAGGCCGGCGGCCAGCAGTTCTCGGACGCCGGGGCGCTCGGCCGGCCGGAGCCGGACCAGGGTCGGGCGTTCCGCGGTGACGGCTGCCAAAGGACCGTTCCTTCCGTGTCTGTCAGCGGGCGTTGAAGTACGTCGCTTCGGGGTGGTGGATGACGATCGCGTCGGTGGACTGCTCCGGGTGGAGCTGGAACTCCTCCGACAGGTGGACCCCGATCCGCTCGGGCCGG
>NZ_JBVHVT010000219.1:0-1819 GCF_055564695.1 Streptomyces sp. NPDC029014 | reverse complement strand
ACCCCCCCCCCCCCCCCCCCCCCCCCCCCCCCCCCCCCCTCCCCCCCCCCCCCCCCAACCCCCCCTCCCCCCCCCCCCCCCCCCCCCCCCCCCCCCCCCCCCTGCTCCCCCCCCCCCCCCCCCCCCCCCCCCCCCCCCCCCCCCCCCCGCTCTGCTCTTTCCGCTTTCCACCTCTTCCACAGGCCGGTTTCCGCAGGTAGCGCCTCCGCTTTCCGCGGGCGCCCGGTCACGAGGAGTGAGGCGGGTGTCCGGATGCCGGACGTTAAGCGTCCGATAAACGGACGCTCGGCAGACTGGCCCGCATGAGTCAGAGCACCCTCACACCGCCCGCACGGCAGCAGCCCGCGGACTCGGATCCCGGCGCGGGAGCGCCCCTCGGCAGCGGCCTCAAGCAGCGCCACCTCTCGATGATCGCCCTCGGCGGGGTCATCGGTGCCGGGCTCTTCGTCGGTTCCGGCGCCGGCGTCGCCGCCGCGGGCCCCTCGATCGTGCTCGCGTACGCCGTGTCCGGGTTGCTCGTGATGTGCGTGATGCGGATGCTCGGCGAGATGTCGGCCGCGGACCCCGCCTCCGGTTCCTTCTCGGTGCACGCGGAGCGGGCGATCGGCCCCTGGGCCGGGTTCACGGCCGGCTGGATGTTCTGGACCCTGCTGTGCGTGGGCGTGGCCATCGAGGCGATCGGCGCGGCGCACATCATGACCGGCTGGTTCCCGGGCACCCCGTCGTGGGTGTGGGTGCTGGCGTTCATGGCGCTGTTCTGCGGGTCGAACCTGGCCGCCGTCTCCCACTTCGGCGAGTTCGAGTTCTGGTTCGCCGCCATCAAGATCGGTGCGATCGCGCTCTTCCTCGGCCTCGGCGTGCTCGCGGTCGCGGGGGTGCTGCCCGGCACCTCCTCCCCCGGCACCGCGAACCTGCTGCCCGACAGCGGCTTCCTGCCGAACGGCCTGGACGGTCTGCTCGTCGGCGTGCTGGCCTCGGTCGTCGCGTACGGCGGCCTGGAGACGGTGACCATCGCCGCCGCCGAGTCCGCGGACCCGGTGCGGGGCGTGGCCCGGGCCGTGCGGACCACCATGTGGCGGATCGCGGTCGTGTACGTCGGCTCGATGCTGGTCGTCGTCACCCTGCTGCCGTGGAACGACCCGGCGGTGACCGAGCAGGGCCCGTACGCGGCCGCCCTGGACCGGCTGGGCATCCCGGCCGCCGGCCAGATCATGAACGTGGTCGTCCTGATCGCCCTGCTGTCGGCGATGAACGCCAACATCTACGGGTCCTCCCGCATGGCGTACTCGCTCGTCTCCCGCGGCCAGGGCCCGAAGGCCCTCGGCAAGGTCAGCGGCCGGGTGCCGCGGCGCGCGGTGCTCGCCTCCTGCGGCTTCGGTTTCGTCACCGTGCTGCTGTCGTACTGGTACCCGGACACCCTGTTCGCCTGGCTGCTGAACATGGTCGGCGGGGTCATCCTCGTCGTCTGGGGCTTCATCGCCGTCTCGCAGTTCGTGCTGCGCCGACGGCTGGAGCGGGAGGCGCCCGAGAAGCTGGTCGTGCGGATGTGGGGCTTCCCGTACCTGACCTGGGCCGCGCTGGCCGGGGTGGCCGGAGTGCTGGCGCTGATGGCCGAGAACCCCGACACACGGGTGCAGGTGGTCTTCACCGGCGGGCTGACCCTCTTCCTCGCCGCCACCGGGTTCCTGATGCAGCGTCGGACCGGGGGGGGGGGGGGGGGCCCCCCCCCCCCCCCCCCCGCGGGGGAGGAGGGGGGGGGGGGGGGAGAGGTGGGGGGGGGGGGGGGGGGGGTGGCGGCTGGGGGGGAGAGAGGGAGCCT
>NZ_JBVHVT010000218.1:0-1837 GCF_055564695.1 Streptomyces sp. NPDC029014 | reverse complement strand
CCCCCCCCCCCCCCCCCCCCCCCCCCCCCCCCCTCCCCCCCCCCCCCCCCCCCCCTCCCCCCCCCCCCTCCCGCCCCCCCCCCCCCCCCCCCCCCCCCCCCCCCCCCCTCCGTGTGTCGTGGGCCGGGCGGGGAACCGGACCGGCTACAGGGTGCCCAGCTTGATCAGCGACAGGAGCGCGATCAGCTGGATCGCGGACGCGCCCAGTGCCTTCGGCCACGGCAGGTCGTGCGACTTGCTGACCAGTGAGGTGAACAGCGCGCCCGCCGCCACCCACGTCGCCCAGCCCAGCACCTGGACGAACATGTTGTCGCCGCCGAGGAACATCGCGAAGAGCAGGCGCGGCGCGTCCGTGAGGGACATGACCAGCATGGACAGGCCGATGGTCGGCTGCCAGGAGCCCTCTCCGCCCAGCTGGCGGGCCAGGGTGTGCGTGACGGCGCCGAGGATCAGGCCGCAGATGACGAAGGCCACACCGGCGCTGAGGACGATCGGGACCGCGTTGGCGAGGGTGGCCTTGATGACGTCCTTGCGGGCGTCGTCGAAGCCGAAGACGGCCATGAGGCCGTACAGGAACGTCACGATCAGCGCGGGGCCCCAGACCGGGTAGTCGCGCATCTGGAGGAACGTCGGCCCGGGCCGCAGCACGATGCCCTTGAGCAGTTCCTTCCACGGCAGCCGCGGGCCGGTCGGCGCCGCCACGCCCGCGCCGCCGCTGCCGCCGCCGTCACCTGCCTGGTAGGTCCCGGGCGGGCCGTACGGGTCCTCGCCGAAGGCGAACACCTGGGTGTGCCCGGGGTTGTCGTTCGCGTACGAACCGCCGCCGTGACCGCCGTGGCCTCCGTGGCCGTACGGGGGCTGCTGCGGCTGCGCCTGGTGGGGCTGCTGCGGGTGCCCGTACGGGTCGAAGTACTCCGGCTCGCCATGGCCTCCGGCGGCGGCCTGTTGTGGCCACTGCTGCTGCGGAGGGTAGGGCTGCCCGCCGTACGGCGCCTGCTGCGGTTGCTGCTGACCGTACGGCTGCTGCCGCGGGGGTTGTTGCGGCGCGCGGTTGTCGTCCCGTCCGCGTCCGATCCTGAATCCAGCCACGTGATCGAACGTACCTGGTCCGGCGGCCAAGGGTGACCGGGCCGCCGGAATTGCGACCCTTTGCGGCTGAGCTGTGACATCCCTTAGGGGAACCCCGGGGGGCCGTCCCCACCCCTGTGGGCGCTCCGATCGCGGCGCCCCGCGCGACAATGTGTGACGTTCATCATGCAGGTGGTCGAATGTGGGCGTATCGGGTGCGCGGCTCCGCGGCCGTCGCCACGGGGTGGTCTGACCTGGGCTTTTGTAGCAACTTGGCAACCTTGCGGCGCGGAGCGCCCTCGCGTCGCGCGACTTCCGGCCGGGCTGCCGTAGCCTTCGAACGGTCGGCGACCGGACAACTGGTGCGTTCGGGGCCGAAGTTGGTCCAGCTGTTGGCAAGTTGCTTTGGGGACACCGCCGTTGAGGCGGTACGGGTTCAAGGGGAGAGAACGTGACGGGGAACGCGAAGGAAGTCGCCCGCTGGGCGCCGGTGGCGATGCTGCTGATGTTGGCGCTGGTCGCCCCGCTCTTCGGGGACAGCCCGAACGGAGTGGTGGTTCCCCTGCTGCTCGCCGTGGTCTTCGGCTGCGTGAACCTGATGGTGAAGAGGCGGGAACAGGTCCGCGACCACCGCTGAGAGCGGGCCGTCGTCCCGCCCGTCCGTCCTGAACGCCGCAGTGGGGGGGGGGGGGGGGGGGGGGGGGGGGGGGGGGGGGGGGGGGGGGGGGGGGGGGGGGGGGGGGGGGGGGGGAGGGTAGGTCGGAGGTGG
>NZ_JBVHVT010000217.1:0-1839 GCF_055564695.1 Streptomyces sp. NPDC029014 | reverse complement strand
AACGAGAGCCTGGCCAATCTGCTCAAGGAGGAGCGGCGGTTCGCACCGCCTGCCGATCTGGCCGCCGCCGCGAACGTGACGACTGCGGCGTACGCACAGGCCGAGGCGGACCGGCTGGGTTTCTGGGCCGAGCAGGCCCGTCGCCTGTCCTGGGCGGTGGAGCCGACCGAGACCCTGGACTGGACCAACCCGCCGTTCGCGAAGTGGTTCGCGGACGGCAAGCTGAACGTCGCCTACAACTGCGTGGACCGGCACGTCGAGGCCGGCCACGGCGACCGGGTCGCGATCCACTTCGAGGGCGAGCCGGGCGACAGCCGCGCGATCACCTACGCCGAGCTCAAGGACGAGGTCTCCCGCGCCGCGAACGCCCTGACCGAGCTCGGTGTCGGCGCCGGTGACCGCGTCGCGGTCTACCTGCCGATGATCCCCGAGGCGGTCGTGGCGATGCTCGCCTGCGCCCGGATCGGCGCCGCCCACTCGGTGGTCTTCGGCGGCTTCTCCGCCGACGCGGTCGCCTCCCGCATCCAGGACGCCGACGCCAAACTGGTCATCACCGCCGACGGCGGCTACCGCCGCGGCAAGCCCTCCGCGCTCAAGCCCGCCATCGACGAGGCCGTCACCAAGTGCCCCCAGGTCGA
Organism: Streptomyces sp. NPDC029014; assembly: GCF_055564695.1. Lineage (NCBI taxonomy): Bacteria > Bacillati > Actinomycetota > Actinomycetes > Kitasatosporales > Streptomycetaceae > Streptomyces > Streptomyces sp. NPDC029014. The sequence goes on along the minus strand of NZ_JBVHVT010000217.1, from coordinate 1,201 downwards.
ACACGTCCTCGTCGTACGCCGCACCGGCCAGGACACCGCCTTCGCCCAGGGCCGCGACCTGTGGTGGGACGAGACCGTCGCCCGCCAGCCCACCGAGCACACCCCGCAGGCCTTCGACGCCGAACACCCCCTGTTCATCCTCTACACCTCCGGGACGACGGGGAAGCCCAAGGGCATCCTGCACACCTCCGGCGGCTACCTCACCCAGGCCGCCTACACCCACCACGCCGTCTTCGACCTCAAGGCGGACACCGACGTCTACTGGTGCACCGCCGACATCGGCTGGGTCACCGGCCACTCCTACATCGTCTACGGCCCCCTCGCCAACGGCGCCACCCAGGTCATGTACGAGGGCACCCCCGACACCCCGCACCAGGGCCGCTTCTGGGAGATCGTCCAGAAGTACGGCGTCACCATCCTCTACACCGCCCCCACCGCCATCCGCACCTTCATGAAGTGGGGCGACGACATCCCCGCCAAGTTCGACCTGTCGAGCCTGCGCGTGCTCGGCTCGGTCGGCGAACCCATCAACCCCGAAGCCTGGATCTGGTACCGCAAGCACATCGGCGGCGACCGCTGCCCGATCGTGGACACCTGGTGGCAGACCGAGACCGGCACCATGATGATCTCCCCGCTGCCCGGCGTCACCGAGACCAAGCCCGGCTCCGCCCAACGCGCCCTGCCCGGCATCGGCGCCACCGTCGTCGACGACGACGGCCACGAGGTCCCCCACGGCGCGGGCGGCTACCTCGTCCTCACCGAGCCCTGGCCCTCCATGCTCCGCACCATCTGGGGCGACGACCAGCGCTACCTCGACACCTACTGGTCCCGCTTCCAAGGCCGCTACTTCGCCGGCGACGGCGCCAAGAAGGACGACGACGGCGACATCTGGCTCCTGGGCCGCGTCGACGACGTCATGCTCGTCTCCGGCCACAACATCTCCACCACCGAGGTCGAATCCGCCCTCGTCTCCCACCCCGCGGTCGCCGAAGCCGCCGTCGTGGGCGCCGCCGACGAAACCACCGGCCAGGCCATCGTCGCCTTCGTCATCCTGCGCGGCACCGCCCACGAAGACGCCGACCTCGTCGCCGACCTCCGCAACCACGTCGGCACCACCCTCGGCCCCATCGCCAAGCCCAAGCGCGTCCTGCCCGTCGCGGAACTCCCCAAGACCCGCTCCGGCAAGATCATGCGCCGCCTC
>NZ_JBVHVT010000216.1:0-1872 GCF_055564695.1 Streptomyces sp. NPDC029014 | reverse complement strand
GATCACAGCGGGTGCTGGACGATGGCAGCGTACTGCAGCTGGATACCGGCACTGCGGTCGACGTCGCATTCGATACGCATGCGCGCCTTCTGCGGCTGCGGCATGGGCAGATGCTGGTGGAGACAGCCGCTGATCCACAACGCCCGGCGAGGCCGTTCCGGGTTACGACCCCCTACGGCACGCTGCAGGCACTTGGCACCCGTTTCTGCGTGCGCCTGTTCGGGGACGATGCCCTGCTGGTGGTCCAGCACGGCGCGGTGCGGATCTCCATACCGGGTCAACAGCGCGAGGTCGACGCCGGGCAGCAGCTGTGCTGGAACCTGACCCGGCTGCCACTGCCCGTACCTGCGTTACCCGGCGCTGACGCGTGGGTCCGGGGCATGCTGGTCGCCGATGCAATGCCGCTGCAGCAGGTTTTGCAGGAGCTGGGGCGCTATCAGCACCGCTGGCTGCGCGTGGATCCGCGCGTCGCCGGCCTGCCGGTGTCCGGCGCATTCCCGCTGGACGACCTACAACGCAGCCTGTCGATGCTTGCCGCCACCCATGAGCTGCGGATCGAGCAGGGGCTATGGATCCACGTGTCGGCTGCGGGACATCGCGGCTGACACTTTTCCGAGCGTCGCGTGGCAGAGGGTATGAACCCCTCACTTTCCTCCCCATGACCGTGAACCTGCCCCGGCTTCGACTGAGCCTCCTCGCCTCCGCGCTCGCCGCCACACCCGCGCTGGCTCAATCACCGCCCGATGAATCCCTGCACGTCCAGCGCAGCACCGTCTCGCTGGGCAGTGCACTGGGCGCGTTCGCCGCCGAGCATGGCGTGGCCCTGTCCTTCGACCCCGCGCTGACCCGTGGCCGCCAGGCTCCATCGATTACCATAGGGCTGGACGTGGACGCAGGGTTCGACGCACTGCTGCACGGCAGCGGGCTGCGCGCGGTGCGGCGCGCCGATGGCAGCTACACCTTGCAGCGTGCGCAGGTGTCGGCAGGCGCACGACGCACCAGTACCCTGCACGTGCCGGGGCAGGACACCGGTTCGACCTTCGGAGGCAGCCTGCAACTGGACCGCAGCTACGTCGCGGCGCAGGCCGCCGGCAACGGTGACATCACCCGGCTGCTGCGCATCCATCCCGCCGTGCAGTTCGACAATGCCGACCAGGGCAGCTTCAGCCCCGGCGAAATCCGTCCTGCGGAAATCAGCATCAATGGTGCGAAGTTCTATCAGAACGCGTTCATCGTCGATGGCATGAATTTCAACAACGACATCGACCCGGGTGCGGATCCGGAGGTATACCGGCTGTTCTCCGTTCCAGGCGGCTCGCAGGCGCTGGCACTGGACAGCAGCCTGCTGGAAGGCATCACCGTGCATGACAGCAACGTTTCGGCCGCCTATGGTGGATTCAACGGCGGCGTGGTCGAAGCCAGCACCCGACGACCATCGCGCGCCTTCAGCGGCCGCCTGTCCACCCAGTCCTCGCGATCTTCGTGGACACGCTACCACCTGGACTCCACCGTCGCAGACAGCTACCAGAAGGCGTCCGGCGCGAACGACGGGCAGCCGGAATTCAAGAAGACAACCACGCGCGCTGATCTGGAAGGCTATCTGACCGACCGCATCGGCGTCCTGGCCAGTTTCACCCGCAAGCGCTCGACCATTCCCACCTACAACCTGCAGTCGCACCTGGTCGACGACGCGCATCCGGAGAAACAGATCCAGCGGCGCAGCATCGACAATCTGTTCGTCAAGGCGGTCTGGGAAGCGAGCGACACCCTCGACATCGAGGCAAGCTTTACCCGTGCGCCGGAGGAATCCCACTACTTCCGCTCCAACGTCCCCGGTGCCGGCATCGACATCATTGGCGGTGGCCGCCAGGC
>NZ_JBVHVT010000215.1:0-1927 GCF_055564695.1 Streptomyces sp. NPDC029014 | reverse complement strand
GCAATCGGGTTGGACCTGGGCCGATTGTTCGTCCATCGAGGTTGAGGGCTGGATGGATCTGGCGCGCGCAGCCGTAGCCGCCATCCCCGCTAGCCAGCCAGTGCGTGAGCAGCGCGCAGCACTGTGGGTTCAGTTCGCCGAGAACGGCAACATTCAGTTCTTCACGCGAGACCCTGATCGTGCAGTAGAGGAATCCTTCTGCTATGCGCGGCCGCTCACTGCCTATTACGAGAAGCCATTCCCGATTGAGGACCTGTCCAGGTTCAAGGACCTGATTGGTTTCGCTGCATGGCAGGCGATTCAGCTGCCCGAGACTGATCCACGCCGAGATTTCATCCGGCAGAGCGGCGAGCTGATCCGAATTATCGACTCGGTCAAGGAGATTTCCAAGTGAGCGCCCAAGACAAATACAGCTTGCAAGAACGCGGTAGGTTCAAAGCGTGGTAGGATGCCGCTCGCCCGCTCGACGGTTCCGCCTTCCCCTACGAAATCGCATGGGCCGCATGGCAAGCCGCCCTCTCCGCCCAGCCCTCCCCGGCCGGGCAGACTTACGAAGGCCACACATGGGTCAGCGATTACGTGCTGGCGGGCCTCCGCGAGAGTGCCGCACTGCCACTGCAGCTTCGTAATGGAGAGGTCTGGCACTGGCAGGGTGATGGATACGATTTCCCCGAATCTCTGACATGCCCTGTGGTCATGAGCCCGGATACCCTGCGCGCACTGCTCGCCGCCCGCCAGCCGGTGGGGGCCACCGATCAGCAGTACAACTCGGGCGGGATCGAACTGACGGCGTGCCAGTTGCATGAAGCTCTACTGATGGCCGGCAGCCCCGAGCTGGATGTTCCGTTCGAGGATCGAAGCCTTGTCCGGATCTTCTGGACGGAAACAGGCCACAGTGGACGCGGCCTCTACTGCGAATGCGTCGGCGCCGAGGAAGAGGGATGCATCCTGCTGGACGGGTCCGCTCCTGCCATCGGCCAGTCCGCGCACGCCGTGGACCTGGGGCAGTTCCGTACCCAAGTTGCCGAGTTGCTGCGCAGGGAGTTCGACCTGGAAGTCGCGGACCCGGAAGACCAACGCCATGACGATGGTTCGGGCGAAGCCGATCGGATCGCCGGCAAGATCGCCGCCCTGATCGACAGCCAGGCGGTGGGCAAATGAGCCGCCAAGAAACCGCCCTCGCCGCAGTGGTTCGCTATGAGACTTGCGCGAGCGAAATCCGCAGGCTGACGGTGCTGATCGGCGAGGCATTGGCTAGATGTCCGATCACCATCCAAGCCGTCGCAGAGGGCGAAGTTGGCACGCTCAGCCTGTGGGATGGAACGAGGGCCAAGAATCACCTCTATTGGGCGTACCACACGACCACGGACGAAGGTGCGTACTGCTCCGAAAGGCGCCTCAACGAAGGCGAGCAGGAGGAATATTTGAAGGATGAGGACTGCCCTCATTGCCTGGAAGCGTTCCGACTGGTTGGCCTTCGCCGCCAAGCACGCAAGGAATTCGGCTACGCAAAACTCGCCGTGCGCAACATCGGCAAGGCGGAGATACGCAGCCAGCAGAAGCCAGGAGTCGCCCATGGCTGACCAGCTGCTCACCGCTGCAATGGTCCACGTGTTCGCCCTGGCCGGATTTGCGGCCGGCATCGCCACCCTGTGGGCGATCAGCCGCGCATGCCGCGCCGCGCGCAATGGGCTGCGCTGGTGCTGGCGGAGGTGCGCAGCATGATCCACGTCGGAGACTGCCTGGAAGTGATGCGCGGAATGGCCGACAACTCGGTCGACTCCATCGTGACCGATCCGCCCTACGGCTTGTCGTTCATGGGCAAGCGCTGGGATTACGACGTGCCCAGCACCGAGGTGTGGGTCGAGTGCCTGCGTGTGTTGAAGCCTGGCGGACATCTGCTGGCCTTCGCCAGCACCCGCACGCA
>NZ_JBVHVT010000214.1:0-1964 GCF_055564695.1 Streptomyces sp. NPDC029014 | reverse complement strand
GTCCCTTCGGAGCGGAGAAAAACTTGATCCCCCACCTCAAAAGCCCCCTGCTCGTCGCCCTGCATGTAGAACGGCAGAATGCGGCCAGCGATGCGCAGCGCACATACGCTGTCATCCACACCGTTGTTTCGCGTGTCGCGGCATGGGACGCGCTCATACGTCACTCGGAGCGTGTAGTAGCGCTGCGCCTCGTCAATCACCCACAGCGTGACGCTTTCGCGTGTTGCGGGGTTCTTCTTCAAGATTGAGTTGTAAGCCGCGTATGGGCCACGGCCCGGCGCTTCCATGGGTTCGAAGGACTGAACCCCGGTGGCGGTTTCCGTGGGGGACGCCTCCCAGGCGTGTGTGACCCTTACTGCGATGGTGTGCGGCGTGATCACGGTGGCATTCACCCCGACGGCAACGGCGACCGAATCGCTACGGGGCTCGGCGGCGCTGGCGGCAAGGGGGAGCAGGCATGCTAGGGCGAGGAGAGAGAGGTTCATCCGAGCATCATCCCAAGCGCTAGAGCCGCGGCTCCAACAAACATTCCCAACACCAACCCCTTATTGAAGCGATCAGTCAGATCGGCCTGGTGCTTCACATGAAGCTTCCGAATCTCCATCAGGATGACCTCTTGGCGCTGCATGACCTCTTGGCGCTGCTCTTCAGAAAAGACTTCTTGCGATGCGGCATCCATCAGCGCTGCCCCTCAATCGACGCGGGCACAACGCGAGTCTTGGAACCTCTCCCCGTCAGGAATACTTTCGAGCCGGTGCGAATCGGCAGGTCATCGGCCTGAACGATAGCAATCACCTTGCCGCTCTCCAGGATGGCCGTGCCGGCCACCCCGCCGATGGTCCCGGCCGCAATGCGGGAAGCGCTGCGATAGCTGCTGTTGACGCCTCGCACGGCGCCATAACCCACGGCGGCGCCAATGGCCGAGCCCGCGTTGAGCTTCTTGTCGGATTGGATGGCGACCTCGCGGACCATCAACACCTCGCCCAGGCGGGCGTTCTGAACGGACAAGGTTTCGCTGGTGCCGTATCGGCGGGCGGAAGTGTTGTCTGCGGCGGAGGCCGTCAACGGAAGCAGGCTGGCAAGGGCCAGAGAAAGAACCAAAACGCGCATGAGGCCTCCTTTTTAAAATGGGTTGCACTACCCATAACAAACGGTTTGGTTTGCGCAAGGGGATCGAGAAAAGAAAAAGGCAGCTTTCGCCGCCTTTGTCGTCACCTACAGGGATGCGCTTCCGAAATATCCGACGCGACGGCATCCCTCCCAACACCGCGAACACAAACGGCCGGCGGTGAAAGCCGTGGCTGGTCGCCAGCCCGCACGATCAACCGGGTGGTTCGGCCGAGAACGTCAACGGCCACTGCCAACGAACGGCCGTCGCTCCAAGGACGGTCGAAGGAGCCTTCGAGCTGAACCTTTCTTTCTTGAACCTTCTCCCAAGGGATGCCCCCGGCATTGAGAAGGCTGGGCAAATCGTCCAGGGTCGCGCCCTTGGGCAGGTCTACCTCGCCCAACAGAATCACCGCAGTGGGCGGAGCATCGCTTTCAAGTGCGGCGTCGCTGGGTTGACTGGAACACCCAGCAGAGAGCAACAACGCACCGGCGATGGCCGACAAACAAAGATTGCGCACAGATCCTCCTTTTTTGTGTAGGTAGAAATACCCATAACAAAGAAAAGGAGATGCGCAAGGGGCTGCAAAGAGAAAAGGGGCGGCTTTCGCCACCCCTCTCAACCCAGCGTAAGAAGCTCAAGAAAAAACATGGCGCTTAGTTAACCGACCTAGGAAATCACTAACTAAGCATTCTTTCCACCCCGGCGACAGCAACCACCGGAAACCACCAATACAGCAAGGATAACCACCCAATCACCTCCTAACTGCTCACCCTGAAAAAGTTATCACTTAGAAGGATAGGAATCGAAGCACGGCCAGGACTTCCCCCGACACATTTATTTCTAACTCAAAACC
>NZ_JBVHVT010000213.1:0-1985 GCF_055564695.1 Streptomyces sp. NPDC029014 | reverse complement strand
GAGAGCACCAGCGGGCTGGTGCCGCTGATCTGGAAGGCCGGTGCAACCTACGAGCCCGGGCAGACGGTGGTCCACAACGGCCGGATCTGGCAATGGAAGGGGCCTGGCAACGGCAACGAGACGCCGCCAGGCACGAAGTGGATGGACGTCGGCCAGGCCGTGGCAGAGGCGGGTGCGCTGGTTGGCCAGGTGAACCAACTGCAGCTGGATGTGCAGGAGGTGGACGGCAAGGTGACAGCAGTGGGCCAGCAGGTGAACGGCCTGGTGGCGCAGTACAGCGCGGAGCATGCCGGTGATGAGGACTGGAACGCCGGCGATGAGACCTCTTTCGCCGGCACCATCACCACCCTCACTGTCATCGCCGAAGCGGACTACTCGCTGGGTAGGCGTGTCGACACCGCTGAGGCATCGGTGGGCGAGACGCAGGCCATCGTGCAGGAGACCGCACAGGCTCTGGTAGACATTGATGGCCGGATCAGCGCGTCCTGGAACCTGAAGCTGCAAATCGCGGCCAATGGCCAGTACTACGCCGCTGGCATGGGCATCGGCATCGAGAACCAGCCCGATGGCAGCTTCCAGAGCCAGATCCTGTTCCAGGCCGATCGTTTGGCCCTGATCAATGTGATCAATGGCCAGGTGACCACGCCGTTCGTGATCCAGGGCGGCCAGACCTTCATCAGCCAGGCGCTGATCGGCACGGCGTGGATCAAGAGCGCCAACATCGAAGATGCCGCGATCACCAACGCGAAGATCAGCGGGGTGATCCAGTCGGATGACTACGTGCAGGGAAAAACCGGCTGGCGCATCAACAAGGCAGCAGGTGGTGGGTTCGAATTCAACGGGACCGTGGCCGGCGGCTACCGCCTGAACATCACCAACCAGGGCGTTTACGTGTACTACCCGAACGGGGTCCCCGCGGTCGAACTTGGAGTGTTGCTGTAATGACGGACGTCGGCCTTCGCGTGAGGAACGAGAACGGTTACGTGGAGACCTCGATCACCACCAAGCTGTCGAAGATGATCGGGTCATACAGGTTTCCTCTCTACAACCCGGTGAACTCCAACAACAAATGGGTGGCGCCGCCTGAAGCGAACGGAGGGCTCGTCGTCAACGATTTTTCTGGCGGCGAGCCCTTCTACTACTTCACATGCGAGGACCAGCGATCTGTGTACGGCATGCTGGTGCCATCGGTGACCATCTCGGGAAACGGCATCACTTGGACGTGGGATCCTGACGTGGTGAACTACCACGTCAGGATGGAAATGTTCCCAAGCAAACCCACATCGGGAACCGTCGGTGGCATCACCCTTCATTATGGGATCTACAGCTGATGGCCGTCGGACTGCGCGTGCGGAACCAAGGGACCGGGCAGATCCAGATCGGGGCCGGCTATCGGAATCTGCAGCTGGCCAAGTCGGGAACGCTCGATACGGGTTCCTTTCAGGGCAGCTCAACCGGGGGCTCACCACCGTTTGCATCTTCGTCCAACTATGGGTTGCTGGCGAGCACTGCCGGAACAACGAAACTGCACGTAATCAGGTACATCAACGACAGTGTCGCGTTCACCACCGGGTTCTCTATTGTCCAGTCGGGTGTTAGCTGCTACGTGTTTGCAGCGAATAATGCCCCGAACAAGACGTTGGAGTACTACACTTTCGACGCCACCGAGCGCGCTGCTTCCGGACCGGTTGGGCTGCGCATGCGCGGAGAGGACGGATCTGTCTTCTATGACTCGAGGCGGAAGGGGGTGCGGGTTCTGCAGGTTGTGCCGCTCCCACCGCCGCCGGTGAATACACCGGTCGCTGAGGTCGGCCAGTTTTTCCCGGGCACGAAGATCGGCATCGCTATCCCGTCTCCCAGGTTCTACTACGCATCGGTGTCCCAAGACCGGTGTACCGCCTATGCCGACGCTTTCCACATGACCAGCGACAATAGAATCTTCATGTCGAAGCATGAGACGTTCTCGCAGACCCTGATCACCAACA
>NZ_JBVHVT010000212.1:0-2081 GCF_055564695.1 Streptomyces sp. NPDC029014 | reverse complement strand
AGCAAGCTCTCCGATATCCCGTCCGCCCATCGACCACTGGATTGGGCTTTCAGTTGTGGGCAACACAACATAAATGCCTCTCGCTCACCTTTTCTCTCTCAGTGAAAACGCAAAACTGCGTGCTCGCCCTTTCAAAGTCGAGTTGCGTGACCCCCAACGGATTCATGCCACACTATCAACCCCTGAGACGCGAAAAAGGATGTTTTACGCAGGACCAACACCCAAAACAAAGCCATGCGAATTCACGTTTACATGCTCTTTCTTCTTCCTGTCATGAACATAACCATTCGCGCAAGTGTAGGAAAATGCTGAACCCCTAGAGTGCTCCACGTCAAAGTGGAACCGCTCCGGAAGATAATACGAATATTTCCAATCCTGCGGAAATGGTGGCGAGCCATGGTGTGCACCGTAGTCGTCCCAGGATAGCCCAGCGTCATCTCTCCAAGCCTTCGCACCGCCCTTAGGTATCCGGTGAAGCTGCGGAAAGAGCGCCATTAAAGGCACAACCCTCTTCATTCCTCCCAAGTCATTGTATGCCTCCACAAGGCGCCAGAACTCACTAAGGCGAGAATCCAAGCTGAATGTCTTCGGGAGTATCTGGGGATCGTGGCAAGAAGTCGGCAAGACATTACTTCGCCACCAGTCCTCTTCTTCTAGGACTCTGATCATCACGTTATCGAACTGATCTTGTTGACTCAGCACTCGACCAATATCATCAAGCCATCTGAAGCGAAAAGATTGGCGGATTGCCTTGGACACTACCTCGGCCTGCCTACCGACGTGCGCGGGTGGACGAATACCCACCACATGAGCCCCCCCAGTGTTGGCTGCCATCCGAAGCACATCACTTACGTGTCCGGGCACCAACCCCGGCACTTTCCCTGACTGGAGGAACTTGAAATCCCAACCCGCCTTAGCTCGAACTGGAAGATGGCCGATCAGTTCCTTCGCCCTTCCAATTAACAGCCGGTCAATCCCTGCCAGCAGCATCGTAGCCATACTTATCTCTTTTGCGACACCAATTTCAAAACGATGTCTAGAGGCACAGATATTCTTGAAATATCAGCCTCAGAAACCTGCCCCGCAAGGGCGTGAATAAGCGAGACCAAATCTTGCTCGAAACGCACTGCCGGGATGGGGGCGACCGTTGATGCAGATTCTGCATCAACCAGCCAAGCAGTGTTCCACGGAATCTCGTTTTCCGCTGTCCAAAGCCGAAGCTTTTCAACAACTACACTCACACGATATCGATGCCACACCTTAGAAAGTCCGTGCGTTTTGATAACCGCAGAGAAAGAGGTAAGAGGTCGAGAAGCGTCAAGGGCTCGTATTAGCTCAGCGCGCGAGTTCTCATCAATGTCCGCCGATACGGCGAACTTCTTCCGAATATCAACCTCTCCTTCGAACGTAGTCGCAGGAAGTTGAATAACCCCTGAGGGGACCACATCACCTGACTTGATCTCCACGACGGCATCGAGCTCGGGATTAAAGTAGAAAGCTGATGACGATGACGGACTAAATTTCGTCAGCGCTGAAAAGAGGTCGGAGCGCACACGACCGCTTAACCCCTTACCGCTCGCCAAGAGATCTGGGCGATCCGCAGGCACAACGAGCACATCTTCACCAGGATGACTCTGAAGCAAGAGCATCTCTGGAAAATTTCCCAAGAACTTACTGAACTTTCCGGACTTGGGCGGCGGGAAAACCTCACCGCTTTCAACAACTATCTTTGCGACTAATTGCCGAAATTTTGCACCGGGAACCGGACGGGGTTGACCCTCCCAAGCAATTTTAAACGCTTTCTGAAAAACGTCCGCCCAGTCAATCATGTCCATTCCCTAGATCTAGATAAAGAAAAGGGACCCTAAGGTCCCAATTCTTATGAGTATATCCACGCTTCCAAGACGGGCACCTATGATGGCCGTAGCGGAGGGGTTGATAGCAGATGTGGGCCTGCTAAGCCGCGCCGCGCCGATCTTAAGCTTGACTTCCGGACACCCAAAAAATTGTGTTGAGCATGCGGAATCAACATCAGAATAGCAGAAGGTTCGCAAATTGGCAAGCCCCTCTCATTCTCCTTC
>NZ_JBVHVT010000211.1:0-2112 GCF_055564695.1 Streptomyces sp. NPDC029014 | reverse complement strand
CACCGAAAAAGCGCTGAAGTCCAACGGCCAGCTCATTGCCCGCATCCGCAATGGCACAGTCAAGATGCCCGTTGATCTGGAAGAGTCGTGGGTTCGCGCGCTGCCGCCGCACTGGCGCGACGCCTGTTCGCGCGAACTGGCCCAGCGCTATGGCTTTCTCGGTGCCCGTATCCCGATGATGGAGCCGCATGCCGGCGTGCTGGCTGTGGCCCGCCTGTCGGTGGAGTTCGGTCACACGCTCGAAGCGATCACCAACGTCCTGGCTGACGGCCGCATCTGCCCGAAGGACATACCTGAGCTGCGTCGCGCGCTGGACGAGATCGGTCAGCTCGAGGCGGAGCTGGTGACGGCCAAGCGCTACGTGTCGGGCCACCTGCAGGATCTGGCGCCGCGAGCGGTGCAGGGTGCGCAGCGATGAGCGGCGGTGCAATGGTGAGCTGGGCAATCGCCGTGGTCAGCGAATTCGACAGTGCCGGCCGTCGCATCCCCGAGAGTGTGGTGCCGCTCCTGCCCATGGTGGATGTAGTCCTCTGGGCCAAAGAGCAGCCGCAGCCGGTGCGCGTTGATGCGCTCCAGAAGCGATTCGGCCTTTCGCGCGCGACGGCATATCGCTGGCAGCTCGCGCTGCAGGACCTCAACGACCCGGCGGCCGCCAGGCGGCGGCTTCCCAGCCTGCGGCAGCTGAGCACCGCGATGGGGCGTGAGGTCCCCGTATCGGGCCATGCGGGGGCGACAGGATGAACATCAGTCCGACCCTCGGTCTGCGCTGTGGCCCTGCGCTCCGCGCCGCTCCGACCGAGCGAGAGCCGGCCGTAGCTCCGGTCGCCGCCGCGATGTCTGAAAAGAAGCCGCGGCGCAGCGCGCCGCAGCACGCCCTTGCCGGCTACAACACCACCAGGATCGTCATGGAGTTCATGCGCTGGGCAGTCGAGCTCAGCGATTTCCCAACCGTTGAGGCCATTGTCCGGCACTTCGGCGTGAGCCGCGCCACGGCGTATCGCTGGCGCAACAGTCTGGGTGAGACATACCGGCTGGAGACGCTGCCGCCCAACGAGCATGAGCTGGCCAGGATTGGCAGCCCCGGTGCTGCGGCACGCGGCAAGCACGGTGCCGGGGAACCCTGATGATCTACTTCGAGATGTATCCGGGCGACTACCTCAAGGACACGACCCGACTGTCCCTGACCGACCACGGCGTCTATTTCAAGCTGATGCTGGCGTACTACTCGGAAGAGCAGGCGCTGCCAGAGAGCCTGGCCGAGCTGTACATCATCGCTGGCGCAATCACTGCGGCGGACAAGGCTGCGGTCAAGAAGGTCGCCGAGCGCTACTTCCCCGTGGCAGAAGACGGATTACGGCACAGCAAGCGCTGCGATGAGCAAATCGCCAAGGCGCAAGGCCGTATTGCCGAGGGCCAAGGCCGCCGCGATGCCCGAAAGAGCAATGAAACCGAGCGCCAGGCACGCACCCGAGCACGCAGAACCATGCTGTTCGAAGACCTGCGCGCCGTCGGCGTCGTGCCGGGAGGATTGGTCACGATGGCACAGCTGAAGGCGCTCCACGTCACGCATGTCACGGGCGACGAGCGCGTGACACTCGACCAGTTGTCACGCGTGACATGTCACGCAGAGTCACGTGTGACAGGTGGTGTGAACACAGGTGTGAACACGGGTACCCAGACCCCAGACCCCATTACTACTCCAGATACATCACATCTCACTCAAGGATCTCTGGGAGGCGTGACCGACGCGGGGCGTGCGTGCTTGCTGATGCGCAAGGCTGGATGCCATTCCACCAACCCGAGCCACCCAGACCTGCTGGCCGCCCTGAAGGAGGGCGTGACGCCGGAGACGCTGGGGCACACGGTCGCTGAAGGGCTGGCGCGATCGCCACCGGTCACGAACCCGTTCCCTTGGGCAATCAAGACCGCCCGCAACCGCCATGCGGCAGGCGCAATGCCCGCAATCCCCAATACCACCGGAGGCACCAATGCAAACCCTCAGCAAGGTTCTGCCGACCACGTCGCAGAGCAGCGGCGAAAATTCGAGCAGCGCGCGGCAGTTGGCGGCTTTGGCGGAACAGGTGGCGATGTCATCGACGTCGAGTTCGAACC
>NZ_JBVHVT010000210.1:0-2149 GCF_055564695.1 Streptomyces sp. NPDC029014 | reverse complement strand
CTGACGGACCTTCGCGGAGAAGAACGGATCGGTCAGTGCGTGCTCGGCGGCGGCGCGGTTGGCCTTGGCCAGGCGGGCTGGGTCGTGGTCGAAGATGTCGAGCTGGTTGCGGAGGTCCATCCCGGGCGGCCCTTCGACGTCATGCGATTGCGCGGCCATGCACGACCCAGAACAGGTCTTTCAGCTCCTGCGGAAGTTCGGTCATGGCGCGAGCCGCGAGATAGGCGCGCTCTACAACCAGCTCCGCAACAGGCAAATCGGCAGGGGCAGTGGGCAGCACATTGAGACCGCGAACCCTGCACTCCTCCAAGAGGTCCTGGTCATCGAAATCATCAAGGTCGACGTCGACAGTGATGGTCGGCATACGAAGGTTCTCCAGTCAGTTGATGTGTACACGGGGCCAGAGAGCCGGCATCTGCCGTTGCCACGCTGCGTAGCCCACCCGTGTGCCGTTCTTGAGCGAGCGCTGCAGGATCTGGCCGAACTGCACGCGGAGCGAGAACCAGCGGCACGGGTGGGCAGCAACTGCTGCCGCGTACCGCTGCAGCCTCTCTTCAGGCGTCGGCGTGGCCGTGCTGACGATCACCGCGTCCAGGCCGCCGCCGATCGGATGCAGGCCGTCCATCAGCGCACCAACCTGTGCAGGTTCGGCGCGACGCGCTGGCGCTGCTCTTCCGCCTCGCGCTGACGCTGCGCGCTCGCCTGGTGCGTGCAATACACGCGGTAGGGATGCCGGCAGGGGCGCTTCGCGCGCTCCAAGGCCGCGCGCTGGTCCGGCGTCAGGTCAGGTGCTGGGAGCTTGATCGCTGGCGCCCTCATGCTTCACCGCCTTTGCCACGGGCGAGGGCGCGCTGGCACCGAGGGCAGGTCACCGGATGCGATTCGCACGCGGTCCAGCCCACAGAGCGGCGCCCAGGCGCTGCTCCGCACAGTGCCTTGCCGGTCGCTTCGATGAATCCGCCAAGGCGCCGCACTTGCGCGGACGGGATCGCATGCAGCTTGGTGCCCTGTCCCCGTTCGAGGCCGTTTGCACAGCGGCCGGCCAGCTTCGCCGCCAGCACTTCAGCAGCGGCGTTCATGCGGCACCGCCTTTGACGCGGGCGAGGGCAACTGCGCGCCGCGCCCAGGCTTCGCGCGCCGCTTCGAACGATTCGTGATCGCTTGGCGAGTTGAGCCATCGGTCACGCGCTTGGTCGTAGTCCTCATCGGCTGCAACGAGCGCATCAATGGCCTCGGCCGCTTCCTGCAGCGCGTCGGCGTAGCGGCGGGTGTCCGCACCGTCGTCGGCGGCGCCGTGCAGCGCGCTGACCGCGTGGCGGATGGCCGCGATCTTGGATGGGGCGCTCATGCAGCACCGCCTTGTGCGCGCACCATGCGGCGGAGGCTCCTGCGCACATCGGCGATGGCTCGGCCGGCGCTGGCGCGACGCTCCAGCACTGCGCGCGCGGCAACGTCAGCGGCTGCGGCGACCAGGTTCGGTGCGAAGCCCATTCCAGTGGCGGCCGTAGCGGCTGCCTTGGCGGCGACGGCCGCGCGCTGTGCGAGGGGGTAGGTGATGGCGGCGATCATGCTGCACCGGCCTGGCTGATCGTGTAGCCACGGCTGCGGGTGGCATTGATGCGGTAGCCGTGCTGGGCCAGCTTCTGGCGCAGGCGGCAAATGGTCACCTCGACGGTGTTCGATTTACGGCCGGTACCGCCATACAGGCTCTCTTCCAGCGCGGAGCGGCTGATTGGGGTGTCACCTGCATTGATGATCAGCTGCAGCACCTTAGATTCGGTGGGGCTCAGGGGCAGGCGCTGTGCGCCGATCATCGCGGCGCGCGGTTCAGTACGGAGGCCGGTGATCACGGCGCCACCTCCACGAAGGCCAGTTCGTGCATGACGCACTGCGCCCGGGCCAGCACCGGGGAGGTGCTCGGCTCTTTGCCGTCTGCGGTCGACAGGGGGACAACCGCATTGGCCCGGACGCATGCCGCCGGGGAAATCTCATAGGAGCCGCTCAGGACGGCATCGGCCGCGTCGAGGGAAAGCTGCCAGCGCGCCGGCTCGAAGTTTTGCGTCAGCGCCGCAGTGACGCCTGCCGCACAGTCGGGCACCCGGTCTGCATCGCGGAAAGCGTTGAGGGTCGTGTTGGCGACGGTGGCACG
>NZ_JBVHVT010000209.1:0-2173 GCF_055564695.1 Streptomyces sp. NPDC029014 | reverse complement strand
CCCCAGCCCCCTCCGCCTTTCTTCTTGTTTCCTTCCCTTTTTCTTTTGTTCCCCGGAAGGAACGGAGACGGGGGAAGGCAGCCGAACCCCTTCCCCCCCCCCCTCCCGTGTTCCCGGAGCGGGACGCTGTCGCTCAGGCGAGGTCGTCCCGGGTCACCAGGCGGCGGCTGGTGCGCCAGCGGCCGCGGGAGAGCACCAGCTCGTCCTCCATCACGCACACCCGGTGCACCCGCGACTCCCCGCCCCGCGGCGTCAGGTGGACCAGCGCGTAGCAGCGGGTGCGCAGCGTGCCGTTGGACTGCGGCTGCACGTCGAGCATGCCGATCCAGTGCCGCAGCTGCTCCCCGCTCCTCGCCTGCACCTCCCGGTTGCGCCGCACGTTCGCGGCGAGTGCGGCACGCCCGCGCACCGGCTCCGGGAGCGTCGGCACGTCGAAGACGGCGTCCTCGGTGAACGTGCCGGCCCACCGCTCCGCCTCGAAGGAGTCGAACAGCTGCATCTGGTGCGCGTAGAACTGCTGGACCTCCGCGTACACGAGGCCGAACTCGCGCTCCGCCGGCGGGTACGGCGGTACGGGGGCGGCGGCCGGGGCGGCCGGGGTGGTGGTCGTGGCGGACAAGGTGGTGGTCGTGGCGGTCATGGCGGGCTCCGTTCCGTCAGGTCCCCGCAGTCTTCGCGGCACGGATCGAGCACCCTTCGAAGACCCCTCAAGTGCTCCTCCCCAGGGTGGGAGCCGTGGTGGCCGCGGCCGCCCACCCCTCCCGCACGACCTGAGGAGCCACCGCCATGGGGACCGTCACCGGTACGCCGACCAGGGGTCGGGCCGCCCGCGTCCTCGTGGTGGGGGCAGGGCCCGTCGGGCTGACCGCAGCCCACGAACTGGCCCGCCGCGGGCTGCGCGTGCGCCTCGTCGACGCCGCCCCCGGACCGGCCGCCACCAGCCGCGCCGTCGCCGTCCACCCGCGCACCCTGGAGACCTTCGACCAGATGGGCGTCGCGGACGCGGTGCTCGCCGCGGGCCGCAGGAACCGGGCCTTCACCATGTACGCCGGCGGCCGCCGCCTGGTCCGTCTCGACGCCGACTACGCGACGATGCCGACCCGCTTCCCGTTCACCGTCGTCATCGAGCAGACCCGCACCGAGGAACTGCTGCGCGAGGCCGTCGCCCGATTCGGCGTGACCGTCGAGTGGGGGGTGCGGCTCACCGCCCTGGAGCAGGACGCGGCCGGCGTACGGGCCACCCTGGAGCATGCCGCCGGCGGCACGGAAACGTACGAGGTGCCCTGGCTGGTGGGATGCGACGGCGGCCACAGCACGGTCCGCAAACAGCTCGGCCTGCCGCTGATCGGCGAGTCCAGCGAGACCTGGGAACTGGCCGACGCCGACGTCGAGTTCGACCTGCCGCCCGACACCATCTACTGGGCGCACACCGGCGGGCAGGCCCTGATGATGGTCCCCTACCGGGAGGACGGCCGGTGGCGGCTGCTCGACACCGCCCCCGTCCGCCGCCCCGGGGAGCCGGCCGACGCCGAAGCGGTGGCCCGCCGGTTCTCCGCGAAGCTCAGTGCCGGACTCGGCCGCCCCGTCCGGGTCTCGGCCCCCTCCTGGAACTCCGTGTTCACCTTCCAGCAGCGCATGGTGCCGCGCATGGGCGAGGGCCGTTGCTTCGTCGCCGGCGACGCCGCCCACGTCCACAGCCCCGCCTCCGGGCAGGGCATGAACACCGGCATCCAGGAGGCGTACAACCTCGGCTGGAAGCTCGCCATGGCCGACCGCGGCCAGGCCGGTCACGAACTCCTCGCCAGCTACGGGCAGGAGCGGGTCCCCGTAGGCAGGGCGCTGCTCGGCTCGACCCGCAAGGCCACGTTCCTCGTCCAGTTCAAGAACCGGCTGGCCGGGGTGGGGCTCCCGGTCGCCTTCACCTTCGTACGGAACATCACCCCGCTGCGCCGGGCCATCCAGCGCAAGGTCCTCGGCGGTATGTCCGGGCTGCGCCTCGCCTACCCGGACAGCCCGCTGAGCACCGGAGCCCCGGCGGGCGCCCTGACCGCCGGGTCCCGGGCGGCCGCGGCGGCCGCCCGGGGACCAGAAACCGGCCGCCCACGAGAGCTCCGCGCCGCGCCCCCCGGCCCCCCACTGTCGCTGCTGTGGGTGGCCGGCGGCATCGACAACG
>NZ_JBVHVT010000208.1:0-2206 GCF_055564695.1 Streptomyces sp. NPDC029014 | reverse complement strand
GCGTACGCGCACCAGGACGTGCCGTTCGAGCGCCTGGTCGAGGTCGTCAGCCCGCAGCGCTCGCTGGCCCACCACCCGCTGTTCCAGGTGATGGTGCTCTTCGACAACAACACCGAGGCATCGCTCGCGCTGCCCGGCCTCCAGGTCTCCGCGGGCGACTCCACCACGACGGTCTCGCAGTTCGACCTGTCGTTCGCCCTGTTCGAGCGCCATGACGGAGACGGCATGCCCGCAGGGATCAGCGGCGAGATCGAATACGCCTCGGACCTGTTCGACGAGGCGAGTGCCGAAGACCTGGGCGAGCGGTTCGTCCGCGTCCTCGAGGCCCTGGTGTCGGCTCCGGAGGAGCCGGTCAGCGCGGTGGACGTCCTGGGTGCGGACGAGCGGCAACGGGTGCTGGCGGAGTGGAACGACACGGCGGTGACCGGTGCTGCCGAGGTGTCGGTGGTGAAGCGGTTCGAGGCGCAGGTGGCGGCGACGCCGGATGGGATGGCGCTCACCTTCGGTGAATCCTCTTTGTCCTACGGCGAGTTGAATGCCCGGGCGAATCGGCTGGCGCGCTTTTTGGTGGAGCAGGGTGCCGGTCCGGAGAAGTTCGTGGCGGTGGTGCTGCCGCGGTCGGTGGACCTGGTGGTCTCGCTGCTGGCGGTCCTGAAGTCGGGTGCGGCTTATGTTCCGGTGGACCCGGAGTTCCCCGAGGACCGCATCGCGTACGTTCTCGAAGACTCGCGTCCGGTGCTGACGCTGACCGAAGAGGTCCTTGCGGGATTCGGCGCGGGCGACGCGTACGACGCCGGTGACCTCGGCGTGCCCGGCCATCCGAGCCGGGCCGCCTACGCGATCTACACCTCCGGATCCACGGGTCGGCCCAAGGGCGTCGTGGTCCCCGAAGGCGCGTTGGCCAACTTCCTCGGCGCGATGCAGGACCGTTTCCAACTCTCCGCCGACGACCGGATGCTGGCGGTGACGACGGTCGGCTTCGACATCGCCGGCCTGGAAATGTATCTGCCGCTCCTGAACGGCGCAGGCCTGATCCTCGCCGACCGTGAGGCGGTCAAGGATCCGTCGATCCTGGGTGCTCTGCTGAAGGCGTCGGATGCGACGGTGATGCAGGCGACGCCGAGCCTGTGGCACGCGCTCGTAGAGGCTTCGGTGGACCTGTCCGGCCTGCGGGTGTTGGTCGGTGGCGAGGCGCTGCCGTCGGATCTGGCGGTGACGCTGGCCGGGGCCGCCCGCTCGGTGACGAACCTGTACGGCCCGACCGAGACCACGATCTGGTCGACGGTCGCGGACGTGACGGCTTCGGACGCGGTGACGATCGGGCGTCCGATCGCCAACACGCGGGTGTACGTGCTGGATGCGGCCCTGCGTCCGGTGGCTCCCGGTGTGCCGGGTGAGCTGTACATCGCTGGTGAAGGCCTGGCCCGTGGCTATCTCGGTCGTCCGTCGCTGACGGCGGAGCGTTTCGTGGCGGACCCGTTCGGCTCCGCGGATGCGCGGATGTACCGCACGGGCGACCTGGTGCGTTGGACGGCCGGTGGTGTTGTGGAGTACATCGGCCGCACCGACTTCCAGGTGAAGGTGCGGGGCTTCCGCATCGAACTGGGCGAAGTCGAGTCCGCCCTGAATGCCGTGACAGGCGTGGCCGGGGCGACGGCGGTGGTCCGTGAGGACCGTCCGGGGAACCGGCAGCTGGTCGCCTACTACGTCGGCGACGCGGACCCGGCGGCGGTCCGGGCGCAGATCGCCACCGGGCTGCCGGACTACATGGTTCCGGCTGCCCTGGTGGTCCTGGACGCGTTCCCGCTGACGCCCAACGGCAAGGTCGACCGGGCGGCGCTCCCCGCACCGCAGTGGTCCACCGCCGGCAGCAGCGGCCGCCGGCCCGCCGACGCCCGCGAAGAACTGCTCTGCCAGGTCTTCGCCGACGTCCTCGACCTGCCCGCCGTCAACCCCGACGACGACTTCTTCGAACTCGGCGGCCACTCGCTGCTCGCCACCCGCCTCGTGAGCCGGATCCGTACCGCCTTCGGGCGGGAGGTCGGTATCCGTGCGGTGTTCGAGTCGCCGACGGTGGCGGGTCTGGCGTTGCGTCTGGTGGGTGCGGATGAGGCGCGGAAGGCGTTGACGGCGGGGGAGCGTCCGGCGCGGGTGCCGCTGTCGGCGGCGCAGCGTCGGCTGTGGTTCCTCCACGCGTTGGAGGGGC
>NZ_JBVHVT010000207.1:1230-2286 GCF_055564695.1 Streptomyces sp. NPDC029014 | reverse complement strand
GCCCGGTTACATTCCGAACCCGGAAGCTAAGCCTTTCAGCGCCGATGGTACTGCAGGGGGGACCCTGTGGGAGAGTAGGACGCCGCCGAACAATCTTTCAGGACCCTTGGTCCAGCGTTCAACGCTGGACCAAGGGTCCTTTTTTGTTTTTCCCCTCTTTTACGCCGAAGCGCGGCCACGGTGCGGTTGCGCGAGAATGACTAGCGGTACCCCGAAGACAGGAGTCACACCCATGTCCAACTCTCCCGACGACCGTCCGGAGCGCGAGCCCCGTCGCAACGACGGCGGTGACCGGGGTGGCTACCGCGGGGGCCGTGACGACCGCGGCGGCGACCGCCCGTTCCGCCGCGACGACCGCGGTGGCCGCCCGTCCGGTGGCGGCTTCCGACGTGACGACCGGGGCGGCGACCGCCCCTCCTACCCGCGCCGCGACGACCGCGGTGACCGCCCCTCCTACGGGCGGCGCGACGACGACCGCTACGGCCGTCCCGCCGGCGGCGATCGCGGCGACCGCGGCGGTGACCGGGGTGGCTACCGCGGGGGCCGTGACGACCGCGGCGGCGACCGCCCGTCCTACCCGCGCCGCGACGACCGGGGCGACCGCCCCTACGGCGGCGGCTTCCGCCGCGACGACGAGCGTCCGTCCTTCCGCCGCGACGACCGCGGCGAGCGCCCCTCGTACCCCCGTCGTGACGACCGGGGCGAGCGTCCCTCCTTCCGCCGCGACGACCGCGGTGACCGTCCCTCGTACCCGCGTCGCGACGACCGGGGCGAGCGTCCCTCGTACCCGCGTCGGGACGACGAGCGCGGTGGGTTCCGTCGTGACGAGCGTCGCGACGACCGCCCGTCCTACCCGCGTCGCGACGACCGCGGTGACCGTCCCTCGTACCCGCGTCGTGACGACCGGGGCGAGCGTCCCTCGTACCCGCGTCGTGACGACCGGGGCGAGCGTCCTTCGTACCCGCGTCGGGACGACGAGCGCGGTGGGTTCCGTCGTGACGAGCGTCGCGACGACCGCCCGTCCTACCCGCGTCGCGACGACCGCGGTGACCGTAC
>NZ_JBVHVT010000207.1:0-1138 GCF_055564695.1 Streptomyces sp. NPDC029014 | reverse complement strand
GACCGTCCCTCGTACCCGCGCCGTGACGACCGGGGCGAGCGTCCCTCGTACCCGCGTCGCGATGACCGGGGCGAGCGTCCCTCGTACCCGCGTCGCGACGACGAGCGCGGTGGGTTCCGTCGTGACGACCGGGGCGGCGACCGCCCGTCCTACCCGCGTCGCGACGACCGCGGTGACCGTCCCTCGTACCCGCGCCGTGACGACCGGGGCGAGCGTCCGTCGTACCCGCGTCGTGACGACCGGGGCGAGCGTCCCTCGTACCCCCGTCGTGACGACCGGGGCGACCGCGGCGAGCGCGGCGGCTACCGCCGTGACGACCGCGGTGAGCGTCCCTCGTACGGTCGCCGTGACGACCGGGGCGACCGCGGCGGTTACCGTGGCCGCGACGACCGCGGCGGCTACCGCGGAGACCGTGACCGCGACGGCGGCCGGCCGGACCGCGACCGTGACCGTGACCGCGAGCCGGTCAAGCGCATGCCGATCGACGAGGACGTCACCGGCATGGAGATCGACGCCGACGTCCGCCAGGAGCTCCTGAGCCTGCCCAAGGGCCTGGCCGAAGAGGTCTCCCGGAACCTGGTCATGGTCGCCCGTCTGATCGACGAGGAGCCGGAGCGCGCGTACGGGTACTCCCGCATCGCCCTGCGGCTGGCCTCCCGCGTCGCCGCCGTGCGCGAGGCCGCCGGCTTCGCCGCGTACGCCGTGCAGAAGTACAGCGAGGCGCTCGCGGAGTTCCGTGCCGCCAAGCGCATGACCGGCTCCGTCGAGCTGTGGCCGATCATGGCCGACTGCGAGCGCGGCCTCGGCCGTCCGGAGCGGGCCCTGGCCATGGCCGGCGAGCCCGAGGTGCAGAAGCTCGACAAGGCCGGCCAGGTCGAGATGCGCCTGGTCGCCGCGGGCGCACGGCGTGACATGGGGCAGCTCGACGCCGCCATCGTCACCCTGCAGAGCCCCGAGCTGGCCTCGAACACCGTGCAGTCGTGGACCGCGCGCCTGCGCTACGCCTACGCCGACGCCCTGCTCGGGGGGGGGGGGGGGGGGGAGGGGGGGGGGTGGTTTTCCACGGCCACCGAGGAGGGGAAGGAAGGCACGACCAACGCCTCCGCCCGGCTCACCGCCCTGGGGGGCGTCGCATTTG
>NZ_JBVHVT010000206.1:0-2398 GCF_055564695.1 Streptomyces sp. NPDC029014 | reverse complement strand
CGTCATGCCCCAGCACCGCGGCGACCTGCGCCCGCACCAGACCGAGCAGCTCCCGCTCCAACTCGACAGCACCGAGACCGGCGAACCGCTCGACCCCGGTACCGGTACCGGTGGCGGCATCGCCACGGGCAGCGGATCCGGCGGCCGGTGTGGCCGTCAGCTCGCCGATGAGGGCGCTGGGACGGACGGCTGTGAACGCGGGGCCGAAGCGCTCCCAGTCCACGTCGGCGACCAGCAGTGCCGCATCGGACGATGCCGCGGCACTCTGCTGGAGGACCGCCAGCGCGGTGTCCGGCGTCATCGGCGGAAGACCCTCGCGCCGCAGGCGCGCTTCCAGCGCCTCGTCGGCGGCCATGCCGCCCTCGGCCCACGGACCCCAGGCAAGGGAGGTCGCGGCCAGGCCCGCGGCCCGCCGCTGCTCGGCGAGCGCATCGAGATGGGCGTTGGCGGCGGCGTAGTTGGCCTGGCCCGGCGCGCCGATCATGCCGCTCATCGAGGAGAAGAGCACGAAGGCGGACAGCTCGATGCCCAGCTCGACGGTCAACTCGTGCAGGTTGAGCGCCGAGGTCGTCTTCGCCCGGAGCACTGCGTCGAACCGATCCGGAGTCAGCGCGTCCAGGACACCGTCGTCCAGCACACCGGCGGTGTGGACCACCGCCGTGAGGGTCTCGGCCTCGGCCGCCAGCAACGCACGCAGGGCATCCCGGTCGGCGGCGTCGCACGCCACGACCGACACCTCCACACCGAGCTCGGAGAGCTCCGCCGCCAGCTCGGCGGCGCCCGGAGCGTCAGCGCCCCGACGGCTGGTCAGCACCAGCCGCTCCGCACCCGCACCGGCCAGCCAGTGCGCCATCCGCTGGCCGAGCGCGCCCGTACCACCGGTGACCAGGACCGTCCCGGACGGCTCCCACGAGCCCGTGTTGCCGCCGGAGGCACGGACCAGTCGGCGTCCGAAGACCCCGGAGGAACGAACCGCGACCTGATCCTCACCGGCCGCACCGCCGGCCAGCACGCCGACCAGCCGGCCCATCGCCCGCTCGTCCCACACCTCGGGCAGGTCGACCAAACCGCCCCAGCGCTCCGGCAGCTCCAGCGCAGCCACCCGGCCCAGACCCCACGTCTGAGCCTGCACCGCCGACACCAGCCGGTCCGAACGACCCACGCTCACCGCACCACGGGTCAGGCACCACAACGGCGCCCCCACCCCGGCATCACCCAACGCCTGCACCAACACGGCCGTCGCGACGACACCGGTCGCCTCGTCCAGCGCCAGCAGCGACACCACACCCGCGACGCCCTCGACCCCGGCCAGCAGACCGGCCACAGCGGCACGATCGGCCCCGGCCTCGACGACCACCTGACGGACCTCGGCACCACGCCCGGCGAGGGCGCCCACCACGGCGGTGTCGTCCACGCCCGCGGCAGCAGGCGTCACGACCAGCCAGGAACCGGACACGCGAGGGCCGGAGGCCACGTCCGTCAGCGGCTTCCACGACACCTGGTAGCGCCGGCGGTCCACCTCGGACTGCGTCCGCAGGCCACGGCGCCAGGCAGACAGGGCCGGGAGCACCAGGCCCCAGGCGTTCTCGTCGTCCACGTCCAGCGTGCCGGCGAGCGACTCCAGGTCCTCGCGCTCGACCGCGTCCCAGAAGCGGGCGTCGACGTCATGGCCGGCACCGTTGCGGGCACCGCCCATCAGCTGCAGCCAGTAGCGCTGCCGCTGGAAGGCGTACGTCGGCAGCTCGATCCGCCGGGCACCGGAACCGGCGTAGAACGCCTGCCAGTTCACGTCCAGGGCACGCAGATGGGCCTGAGCCAGCGATGTGACCGCCGTCTCGGCCTCGGAGCGGCCGCTCCGCAGCACCGGCACGAAGGCGGCGCCCTCGCCGGTGACGCACTCCTGGCCCATGGCCGAGAGGACACCCGGACCGAGTTCGAGGTACGTCGTGACGCCCGCGCCTTCCAGGGCCCGCAGGCCGTCGAGGAAGCGGACGGCCTCCCGGACGTGCCGCACCCAGAACTCCACCGACCCCATCTCGTCGGAGACGAGGGCACCGGTCAGGTTCGACACGACCGGAATACGCGGGGCGGCGAACGTCAGCCCCTCGACCACCTGGCGGAAGTCGTCGAGCATGCCGTCCATGTGCGGCGAGTGGAACGCGTGGCTGACCGTCAGCCGCTTGGTCTTGCGGCCCTGCGCCTCGAAGGCCTCCGCGATGGCGGCCGCGGCGTCCTCGTCACCGGCGATGACCACCGACTGCGGACCGTTGACGGCGGCGACGCTCACCCGGTCGGCGTCGGTGAGCAGCGGCAGGACCTCGTCCTCCGACGCCTGGACGGCGATCATCACGCCACCGCCCGGGAGGGCCTGCATCAGCCGGCCGCGGGCCGCGACCAG
>NZ_JBVHVT010000205.1:0-2439 GCF_055564695.1 Streptomyces sp. NPDC029014 | reverse complement strand
TGCCGCAGTGGATCGCCGCCGACTGGCCGTTCGAGCAGCCGCGCTTCCTCGGCCGTGAGATCTCCTGGTCGGACTGGCTCGCCCTGCCGCAGCATCCCGACACGTAAGTGGTTGTTACCCGTAACGACGAAGGCTGTCGGTCGAACAGGACGGCGAGCTGCTCCGGGTCGACGGGGACGTCGGCCTGGCGCAGCGAGGGGAGCGCGGTGCCGTCGCCGCACAGCCTGCACAGCCCGATCACGGGGAACGGGTGGCGCCGAGGAGGGTGTGCAAGGAGGAGCTGCCGTAGACGGGCCGGTAGCAGCCCGTGCACGGCATCCAGTCATCGACTCCATCCGTTGGCACTGCGTCCGCGCCGAGCAATGGCACGATCCGCAGAAGGTTCTCCCCGGCCTCCGCACGCTGCGCCATCGGCCGCTGCGCGGAATACTCGAAGACGACTTCGTCGCCGTCCGGGCCTTCGATGGTGCGGACCCGGGCCAGCGTGCCGACGCAGTCCTCGGGGTGGTTCGGGAGGAACGCCAGGACAGTCCCGGCACCGGGCTCGGCGCTCACGCTGTACACGTGCCCCCGCCCGGCCGTCAGGGCTGCACCCATCTCGTTCGGGCCCTGGCCCCTCGTCGTCGTTGCGCAGGCGCAGCTGCCACGATGCCGGAGTGCCGTCGACCCCGGCAGGGCAGGAGGTGATCAGGATGCCGTTGCCGGAGTGGCGGGCGTCCAGGTGCTGCATCCCGAGGACGGAGTGGAACGCGGTGCCGAACCACTCCGTGGCCGGCCGGACGCTCTCGCGGCTCGGCTTGTGCTGCTTGTGACGTCCCATGCCTTGCCTCGCAGACTGACCCCGTGCACGGTCCAGTCGGTCCGCTCCACCCACGACTGGCAACCCGGCGGCCCGGGTACGCCGTGAGTCCCGCCTTCACCCACCCCGCCCACCTGGGCAGGCCTCCTGTGCCGGGACAAGGTAGTTGGCACCGGGCAACCCGACTGCCTGGCGCTGGCTGCCGTGCGGGCCATGCTTGTTGTCACCGACGGGACGGCGTTGATGTCACCACGGTGCTGAGGACGGCGCACATGGCACCGGCCCCTGATGAGACTCCCTGATTTTGGCTCTGACCGCAGTTTCGTGAGCAGCCTGATGGCGATGAGCGATCACGTACGAGGACAGGAAGGCACAAGCCCCTTGGTCGACCTGCCGTAGGCACTTTTGTGCTCGCTCATGCCGGTCAGTTTGGGTGCTTCGTGTCTACCAAGCGTTCCAGAGCCCGTCGTGACGGTGGCGCACCGGAGGGATATCTGCGCCGTCAAAGTCGTGGCCGGCGTGGTGCAGTCCGCGGATCCGCTGAGCCTCGAGTCGGCCCTGGAGCCGAGCGCGGCGTTCAGCCGTAGCGATCTCGGTCGAGAACGAGCCATCTCTGCAGTCGAGCACCATCCACTGCCAGGAGGTGATCTGGCGCAGTGTCTTCGTCGGGACAGGGCGACGGCCTTCGCGGGCGGCCTGGGCCAGTTCAGCGTGCGTGTAGCGCAGGTCGTACAGGGACATGGACTCCGACGCGTCGCGTTGGACGCGGAGTTGCCTGGGAGTCGTGCGGACGGTTCGGGACATCAAGAGCCTCCGTAGGCCCTCTGGGCTTTCCAGAGGTACCTACGGGGGATGCGTAGTGGTCAGCATGACTCAGCCCCCTCGTCGATCGGACGATCTGCCAGCAGCACAATAGCCGGGCCGAGGTCTGGAGGCCGGGATTTTCTGCACGCCCCTTGCCGGCGCTCGGGGTGACAGAAACCGTGTCCAGGTGGCAACTGTCGTGTCCCGGCACAAGGGTTCGGGAGCCCTCCCGGTGAGCCTCGTGAGGGTTGCACCGGAAGGGGGCTGGACAGGTGTCTGGAGGGTTGCGCCAGGCGGGGGACCGGAGGTACTGCCGGAGGCGTGAACCCCCGAAAGTGGTGATCTTCCATTCGTGCAGGTCAGATTGCCGTGGGCAAGCCTCCTTCGGAAAACGACACCCTCTTTCCCCGCGATGGCCGGGGAATAGGTTCTACGCAGTGACTGGCGCGGCTGCTGCTGGAAGCAGCCGGCCACCCTGGAGGGGCCCTCTGGCCGCATCGGCAAGCCGTACGCGCCTGACTGGGGAGGCGTGGGTTGCCAGGACCGGAGCGGCGGTGAAGGAGGCCATCCCGAGTGGTTCTCACCCCGCTCTGCCATAGAGGATCGCGCGCAGGCCATGGACGCCCTGCCGTGGATGACCGCCGCCGGATCCGGTGAACCGGGACTCCTGCGCTGTGTTCGCCGCATGCTCCACCCCGAAGAGCCCAAACCGGACGATGACCCCTGGGCCGGCTTGCTCTGAGAAGGCTTCCGCTTTCCGAACGTAGTCGTTGAGTTTCCGCTGGTCAGGCATGGTTCCGGCTGTTTGGTGGCAGAGACGGCGCATCGTGTCGTCT
>NZ_JBVHVT010000204.1:0-2464 GCF_055564695.1 Streptomyces sp. NPDC029014 | reverse complement strand
GTGGTAGCAGTGGTGGGCTCTGACGGTGCTCAGCCTGATGGGCGCATTGGGGGCATTTGCCATGCTGAGCGGGTTGCAGATTCTCCTCGTTCGACATGCAAAGCCGATGATTTACCAACCTTGATTGATACGCCTTACCAGGCACACAAGGCCGTCCGAGAATCTGCGTTGGACCGAGCAACCAACCAGCCCCAAATTTGCCTCGCACCGGTCTGGATCCCCCAGTAGGATTAGGTGAAGGCCGGCTAAGCCGTCGCTCTCACCACACATCCAAGGAAAGGGATTTCTATGACGTTCTGGCGCATGCAGTTGCACCCTTCGGACAGCACCCGAGCAGTCGCTCATACCACCCGGTCACTCGGTTTGGGATACGTGGGATTGGACTTTGCAAGTCCCCCGGGCGATCTGACGGATGTGAAGCAACAAGACATCGACCAGAGCCAGCGAGACTACTGGGATTTCGCCCACTGCATGGAGGTAGGCGACATCATCTTAGTGGTCGCCCACCATTATCCGTGCGCATTGGCCCGGGTCACCGGGCCATATAACTACATCAGAGCTCCGGAAGCAGAATTGGGTGTGTGGTTCCGCCACTTCCGAAAGGTCGAAGTGCTGGGCTACTACGCGGATATCGTCACCCATCCCGCAAAGTGGGAGAAGACCACCATGACCGACACCATCTCCATTCTGAGGGATCCGGACAGTGCTTCTCACCAACTCATTTCCAAATGGCTCGCTAAGTTAGGCGAATGACACCGTGCAGGCATCACCGGGCAGAATTGGAGCCGCGGCTCTTCGCTTGCCATCCAATGCTTCGTGGAATCGCGCTCTGGAGCTGGCTATACGAAATGCACTTCATCCGTTTCCAGGGGAGCGGAATTGACGTCCGCTCCAGGCTTCACCTGCCGTCGTCGTAGCTTCTCAGCTGCTAGACAGGACAGACCTGCAGCAATGACCATGCTCAGTCCACCAATGGCGGACTTCAATCCGACGTAAGGCGACAAAAGCAGGAGAATGGGCAGTCCCAGATAGAAGGTGTGCCGGGTATTGTCCACAACCAGGGAAGATCGCTGGGGAGCAAGCTCTTTCCTGTCCGCCACGGCTTGAGTATGAGCCTCAGGCTGCTGGAACTGTTTGTAGAGCTCCAGATCGAAGGCCTGCGCGGAGATGATTTGCTTCATCGAGACTATGACCTGAAATATCTCCATGGTCGCGTCATCCGGCAGCTTGATGTCGTAGTAGGTCGTGAAGACCAGCTTACCTTTGTCATCCCTGTAGCCTGACGCAACAGGGGTCATGCCCACCCACTCCTTACCCACTCTCGGACCCGTGAACTCGTCCAACAGGCCGACGTAGACCTTGCTGTTGTCTAGGGTCAACGCAACCAGCGTGCCATCTTCTTCGCACTTGATAGCAAGGCTCTCGATGGCGTCAATCGCGCCGTGACGTGAGGCGATCAACTGGGCGAGTGATCGGGTTCGGACCAACGGAACATTGAGCAGGATTGGAAGCGCGGCCCCAAGGAGTAGACACCACAGAGTGATCGCGAGATGCAGAGTCAGCCCTTCAGCCGACTGCTTATCACTTATCTGAAGGGGCAACATCCCCTGGAGCTTGCCTAGATACAAGCTGTAGGTGGAATGCCGCAACGCCAACGCATGCAGCCCGGCGCTGATGCCGAACAAGTAAACCGAGCAGAGAGCAGCGCCGAAATACTGAGGGTGCCCCGGATGGTGGAGTGCCTCAAATCGCGTGTATCGCCACTGCCGATAAAAATACCAGCCCGCCGCCAAGAGGACGGCCAGCAGGGCCAAGCTCGTCATTTGGAGGACGAACCCTTTTCCTTGGCAACCTTGAGGTCGCGAAGATCACGTGCGGCGTCCAGCTGACGCTTCATGCGGCCAGACTTAAGAAGCCCATCACGGTTAAGCACAAGGGCACCGTCACGGTTGACCTCGTAGAAGGTGTCCTTCTGCCCTCGCTTGGCGATGGTGAACTGGCTAAAGAATTGCTTCATGTCGCTGATCATATGACCTCCAACGCCCAATGCAAGAGGGCCCCATTCAGCTTTCCAGTCTCTTCACTGCCTGTCTGAGCATCGCAACCAATGTCCTTACGGCGGCGCCTCCGCTGTCTTGGTAGACATCTATCACCCTTGCACAATGCCGGCCAGTGGACGGCTATGATGGGCAGGACACAACACAGGACACATGTCCGGTTTGCGATCTGTTGCAGGGTCAAGGGATTAGGTTCGGGTCGATCCGATCCCCCTCTCTCCGCCAGATAAATGAAGAAGCCGCCCAGTGGGCGGCTTTTTTATTTGTCTGACGGAGAGCATCGGGCGAGAGAAGCCCCGCCGGGGTTCGACGGTTCTGCAGGAGCAGAACCGGACCGCCGCAGGCGGGGCCCGGTGCGCAGCGCGCCGGGATCGGGTGCATGGAGGCACCCGACAACCCCCCCCCTC
>NZ_JBVHVT010000203.1:0-2477 GCF_055564695.1 Streptomyces sp. NPDC029014 | reverse complement strand
GGGGGGACAGAACCCGTGGGGGGGGGGGGGTTGGGGTGCGACACGCGACCGCACCCCAAGAAAAAAGACAGCAAACGGCGCGTGTGTGGGACCCCCGGCCTCCCGCCCCCCCCACACGCGGATGGACCGAAGGCGAAACTCCACTCCGCCGCACGCTGCGGCGGTCCGCCGTCACCAGCACATGAGGGCGGCCTTGCCCGGGCCCCAGATGGAGTACAGCCGGGCGCGCAGCACATAGTGGCGCCCCTGGAAGAGCTTGGCCTTCAGGCGGCCGTTGCCGTTGGTGCCGCTGTCGTCCGTTCCCATGTAGTAGCGCAGTTCGCCGTCGATGTCCTCGAACAGGGCCATGACGAAGTCGCTGCTGCCGAACGTGCCCATCTCGTACGTCCGCGTCTCCGCGGGCTCGATCGTGAAGTCGGCCTGCTCCCCGGACGCGAGGCCCAGTTCGACCGACTGCAGCGGATGCAGCTCGGGCGGCTTCACGTCGATGACCGGGTACCACCGGCGGACGTACGTCTTGTCCTGCTCGGAGATCCTCACGGGGTCGGGGATGCCGACCCGGTACTGCTCCGGGCGGATGATCAGGCCGGCCGGGAACGGGTACTCCATGACGGAGAGCGGGTCCCACGTCGAGCCCTCCACCTCGTCGGTGGACAGCTTGCGCAGGATGTTGTGGAAGGTCTTCTCCCGCGACCAGTTGTTCGGCGGGCCGCCGAGCGAGCGGTAGACCTTCTCCTCGTCCCATTCGATACCGGCGAACGGGTTCTGGTGTTCGTGGGCGAAGCCGAGGGTGTGTCCGATCTCGTGCCGCGCGGTCGCCTTTCCGTGCGGTGTGTCGGTCAGGCTCCAGCCGAACCTCATCGTGGGCTGCGGCGGCGGGATGCCGAGGACGTCCCGGCCGACGTAGGACCAGGACCCGTCGCCCCTGCGCAGGCTGATGCGGACCTCGGCCTCGGAGAGCCGCGTCACCTCGCGGAACTCCAGCCCGATTCCGATGTCCTTCCACTCCTGGAAGGCGCGCCGGATCTCGTCGAGCTGGGTCGCGTCGAGGGCGACGCCGGACTCGTTCAGGAAGCAGTAGTGCAGTACGGTGCCGTTCACCCACTTCGCCCCGCCGACGAGTATGGCGCGCTCCCGGTCGGGGCTCGCGCCGGGCGGCAGGACGGGTTCGGTGCGCGGGGGTTGTGAGCAGTAGTTCGGGACGTCCACCACGGACGTCTCGACGGGGTTCTCTGCCATGACCGTTCACTCCTCAGTGGTTGCGGTGCGAGGTTCCGGTCGGTCGGCGGTTCGAGAGCGCCGGGGTATGTCACACGACGCCGGTGATCAGGTCCCAGCCGCGGCTGAGCGTGCCGTCGGCGAGGTTGGTGTAGATCCCGTTGGTGGCGAGGCGCCCGGTGGCGATGCGGCCGTCGCTGTCGCGGTAGAACTGGAGTTCTCTGCCGAGGGCGTTGACATGGGTCCAGCTGTGGCTGAGGGTGCCGTCCGCGAGGTTGGTGTAGATGCCGTTGGTGTCCAGGCGGCCGGTGGCGATCCGGCCCGTGTCCGCCCGGTAGAACAGCAGCTCCCGCCCCAGGGGCACAATCCGCGTCCACCCGGTGCCGAGCGTGCCGTCCGCGAGATGGGTGTAGATGCCGTTCGTGCCCAGGCGGCCGGTGGCGATCCGGCCCGTGTCCGACCGATAGAACAGCAATTCCCGCCCGAGGGACACGATCCGCGTCCACCCGGTGCCGAGCGTGCCGTCCGCGAGATGGGTGTAGATGCCGTTCGTGCCGAGACGGCCGGTGGCGATGGTGCCGGTGTCGTTGCGGTAGAAGAGCAGCTCGCGGCCGAGGGGCACGATCTGGTCCCAGCCGT
Organism: Streptomyces sp. NPDC029014; assembly: GCF_055564695.1. Lineage (NCBI taxonomy): Bacteria > Bacillati > Actinomycetota > Actinomycetes > Kitasatosporales > Streptomycetaceae > Streptomyces > Streptomyces sp. NPDC029014. Next base: position 620 of record NZ_JBVHVT010000203.1, on the reverse strand, counting down.
CGGAGAGCTTGCCGTCGGCGAGGTTGGTGTAGATGCCGTCCCGGCCCAGGCGGCCGGTGGCGACGACGCCGTTGTCGTCCCGGTAGAAGAGGAGTTCTCGGCCGACGGGCACGATGCGGGTCCAGCTGTCGCTCAGCCGGCCGTCCGCGAGGTGCGAGAAGAGGCCGTTGTCGTCTATGTGACCGGTTGCGATCAGGCCGTCGCCGCTCCTGTAGTAGAGCAGTTCCCCGGACATGGGGGCTCCTTGGACGAGGGAGAAGACGGATGTGCTCTCCCGTGCCCCCGGAAATCCGCCCCCGCCGCCGTGGTCACGGGAGGTGATGATGCCCGGCCGCTGCCGGAGAGCCGGCGGGAGTCGACCTGGCTGCCTCGGAATCGAGGCTACTCCTCCGCATCGACGATATCAATCAAAGGCGTTCCGGGGGTGCATGGTTGCACTTTCAAAGGGAAACGCGTCAACGATTCAACGGCGCACCACCGGATCCGGCGGGGTGGGACGCCTACGGCGGGCGGCGGACCGCGGACTGGGGGGGGGGGGGGGGGGGGGGGGGGGGGGGGGGGGGGGGGGGGGGGGGGGGGGGGGGGGGGGGGGGGGGGGGGGGGGGGGGGGGGGGGGGTGG
>NZ_JBVHVT010000202.1:0-2478 GCF_055564695.1 Streptomyces sp. NPDC029014 | reverse complement strand
CGGACCAGCGCGCGGTGAGCATGCTGTGGACGGTGTGGGAACGGATGGCCGGTATGTTTCCCGGAAAGTGGGTGCGCGAGAACGGCTCGGCCCCGGTGAACAACGCGGGCAGCCTGACCACCGCCGGAGAACTGTGGTTCCAAGTGCTGATCGGCATCACCCCGCGACAGGTTGCCGATGGGATGGGAAACTGCCTGCGCAGTGCGCTGCAGTGGCCGCCGAACCCCGGGCAGTTCCGAGCCATGTGTCTGGGCGTGCCGTCGTTGGCCGAGGTCGATGGCCAGATGCGACCCGGCCAGGCACATAGCGGGTTCACCGTGCTGGTGCGGTCGAATCTGGACCTGCACGCCTACGCCACGGCCGAGAGCGGCGCGCAGCAGCAGCGCATGTTAGCCAACGCCTACGACAGGGCGGTGAAGCATGTGATGGACGGCGGCGCCGTGCCCGAGGCGATGGCTGCATTGCCTGCACCCAAGCCAGAGCTGCACGTGGTGCGCAACCGCGACGCCGCGCGCAGCGCCATGGCGCAGGCCGCGGCGGATCTGGGATTCGGAGGCACGCATGGAGCCGGCTGAAATCCGCGCCTATCAGCGGCAGCTGCTGCTGTTCTGCTTGGGCATCCATGGCGAGAGCACTGCAGCGGAGGCATTGGAGCTGATGGGCAACGCCGCGCTCGAGTCCGGCGCGCCACGCGAGGTGATGCTGCTGAGCACGGCCGCCGTGGCTGGCCTACTGCGAGAGCTGGATGGTGATGGGCTGGTGCGCAGGTGCGAGAACCGCGACAGCGGCCGCGATGGGCGGCCGGTGGCGACGTGGGCTGCGACTGAGGCAGGCCGCGTAGAGCGTGCGCCGGCGCCGCCCTCGGGTCAGCAGCAGCTGGCCATGCCAATACTCGCGCCACCATCGGGGCAGCGCACGCGCGGCGGGTTGTCCATGGAGCAGCTTATGGGCCTGCTGAACGTCGAGTTCGACTGCATGCTCGAGCAGATGGATCGTGAGCACCAGGCCGCGCAGCAGCGCGCCCGTCAGGAGTTCGACGCATTCCGGCAGCGCGCGATGCGCGTGTGGGGCGCTATGGAGGCATCCGCCTGATGCGACCGAAGAAGACGTCCAGCCGTTCGCTGCGCTACGCCACCGTGCAGGACATGCCGGAGGGCATGCGCCGCTTGGTGCAGGCCAGCACGCCGGTAGCCGCTCCGTCACCGGCCGCGCCGCGCGCCTACCGCCCGCCGGCTGCTGTTCAATCCTCCGGCAGCGGAAACGCCGCCGGCAAGGTCGCGCGGGGTAGGCCCAGGCACGTGCCTGGGGAGATGAACAAGACGGAAGAAGCCTATGCCGCACATCTGGCGCTGCAGCTGGCCGCCGGCGAGATCGCGTGGTTCCGATTCGAGTCCGTGAAGCTGAAGTTGGCCGAAAAGACCCACCTCACCATCGACTTCTTCGTGATGACGGCCGCTGGCGACCTGGAGGCCCATGAGGTGAAGGGCTTCTGGGAGGAAGACGCCCGCGTGAAGGTGAAGGTGGCCGCCGCGATGTACCCGTTTCGATTCTTGGCAGTCCAGCGCGGCTCTGGCGGCGGCTGGAAAACGGAGGTGTTCTCTTGAACGCAATGATGATTGGCGGGGTCACTGTGCGCCGCGACGACGTGGGCAGGTTCTGCCTGAACGACCTGCACCAGGCATCCGGTGGTGCGAAGCGCCACCAGCCCAGCGACTGGCAGCGCCTGAAGCAGACCGAGGAACTGGTGGCCGAGCTGGTCAACTCCGGTGATTCCCGGATTTACCCGGTGCACTCGGTGGCCGGCCGCTACGGCGGCAGCTACGTGGTGCGCGAGCTGGTCTATGCCTACGCCATGTGGATCAGCCCCAGCTTCAGCCTGCAGGTGATCCGCGCCTATGACGCGATCACGGCCGGGGCGGCGGCTCCTGACCCGATGCAGGCGCTGACCGATCCGGCGACGCTGCGCGCGCTGTTGCTGTCCTACAGCGAGAAGGCCGAGATCCTCGAGGCGCGCGTGCAGTACCAGGAGCCGCAGGTCCGCGCGCTGCTGCGGCTGAGCCAGGCTGACGGTGCCTTCAACATCAGCACCGCCGCCAAGATGCTGCAGGTCCAGCCGCGCCAGCTGTTCGCGTGGCTGTCCGAGCATGGCTGGATCTACCGCCGCGCGGGCAGCAAGAACTGGCTGGCGTACCAGAACCGCCTGCAGCAGGGCGTGCTGACGCATAAGGCGTGCATCCAGCGCACCGACGGTGAGCAGGAGCGCGTACACGAGCAGGTGCTGGTGACCGCGAAGGGTCTGTCGCGGCTGGCCGAGAGTATCGACCGGGGGCAGATGACCTGGGCTCAGGCCGATGCCGCCACCGGGCTGCAGCTTGCGACTGAGGTGAGCCCGTGAGCTGGAACAGTGATCCTGTTCGAGGGATGGGAATCTCGAAGCCTCACATCACCTTCGGTCGGTACTTCGATGGTTCGCAGATG
>NZ_JBVHVT010000201.1:0-2482 GCF_055564695.1 Streptomyces sp. NPDC029014 | reverse complement strand
ATCCCAACTGCGCGCTAGCGGCGGTGCAGGTGGACGCGAGCGCCTTCCAGAACGTGCCCTCGCGTGCGTTCCAGATCTGGGGCCGCATCATTCGGGTGCCGAGCAACTACGACCCGCGCACGCGTTCCTACAGCGGCGTCTGGGACGGCACGTTCAAGTCGGCATGGACCAACAACCCGGCTTGGGTGTTCTTCGACATTGTCACCAACGATCGTTTCGGCCTGGGCAATCGCCTGCCGCTGGATTGGGTGGACAAGTGGCGACTGTATGAGATCGCGCAGTACTGCGATCAGCTGGTCAGCGATGGCATGGGCGGGATGGAGCCGCGCTTCACCTGCAGCCTGTACCTGCAGACCCGGGCCGATGCGTACAAGGTTCTGCAGGACATGGCCAGCATGTTCCGTGGCATCAGCTTCTATGCTGCCGGTCAGGTCATGGCCTCTGCGGACATGCCCAAGGACCCGGTCTACACCTATAGCCAGGCCAACGTTGTCGATGGCCGGTTCACCTACGAGGGAAGCGCGCGCAAGGTCCGCCACACCGTGGCGCTGGTGTCCTGGACCGACCCGGACGACTTCGGCCGGCAGAAGGTTGAGCCGGTGCAGCTGCACGACGGCATCGCCCGTTATGGCGTGAACCAGATCGAGGTCACCGCGCTGGGCTGCCATTCGAAATCGCAGGCCCAGCGGGTAGGCAACCATATCCTGTACAGCGAGAACCTGGAGACGGAGACGGTCACCTTCGCCGTGGGCTTGGACGCGTTGAACTGCATGCCCGGTGACGTGATCCAGGTGGCCGACGCCAACCGCGCCGGCCGCCGGAACTCCGGTCGCATCAGCGCGGCAACGGCCAACAGTCTGACGCTGGACGTGGTGCCGCCGACAATGGCCGTGGGTGACCGCCTGCGGGCGACCCTGCCGAGCGGCAAGACCGAGGCGCGGACCATCAACGGGGTCAACCCCGCCACGCGCGTAGTGACCGTCTCGGCGCCCTGGAGCGCAGTGCCTGTGGCGCAGTCGATCTGGGCGACCGAGTCGACCGACCTGGTGCTGCAGCAATTCCGGGTACTGGGCATCGCCGAGGAGGAGGGGCTCACCTACCGCATCACGGCGCTGCAGCATCGCCCGGACAAGTTCGCTGCCATCGATGACGGCACCCGCCTGGAGCCGCCGCCGATCAGCGTCATTCCGCCCAGCGTGCAGCCGCCGCCGGCCAACGTGCGCATGTCGTCCCATGTGGTGATCGACCAAGGCATCGCTACGCCGGTGCTGACCATCGAGTGGGACGCTGCCGAAAATGCGATTGCCTATGACGTGGAATGGCGCCGGGACGATCTGAACTGGGTGCGTGCGGGCAGGGTAGGGACCACTAGCTGCGAGGTCCGGGGCATCTACGCCGGTAAGTACCTGGCCAGGGTGCGCGCGGTCAACGCGCTCAACGCGGTCTCGCAGCCGTCGCTGAGCATGCTGACCGATATCAAGGGCAAGACGGAGCCGCCGCCGGCACTGACCTCGCTGACGGCCACGCCGGTGGTGTTCGGCATCCGACTGGCGTGGGGCTTCCCGGCCGGGGCGACTGATACCGAGCGGACCGAGATCTGGCGTAGTACTGGGCCAGACCGCGCCAGCGCCACGAAGTTCGCCGACTTCGCCTACCCGCAGAACCGCTACCAGCTCGACGGTCTTGCTGCCGGTGCCCGGTTCTACTTCTGGGGCCGACTGGTGGACAAGAGCGGCAACATCGGTCCGTGGTATCCGACCGGCACCGGCGTGATGGGGGAGGCCAGCACAAACCAGTCGGACTACGACGCCTACCTCTCGGGTCGGATTACCGAGAGCGCGTTGGGGCAGGACCTGCTTTCCAAGATCGAGAGCATCGACCAGATCGTGCCACTGATCTGGGAGGCCGGCGCCACCTATGACCCCGGCGATACCGTCGTGCACAACGGCAAGATCTGGCTGTGGAACGACAACGCGCCGGGGAATGAGGAGCCACCGGGCACGAAATGGAAGGATGTGGGTGATGCCGTCGCTCAGGCGGGTGCGGTGGTCGGCCGGGTGAACACGCTGGAGCTGCAGGTCAATGATCCGGAAACCGGCCTGCAGGCGATCGGGCAGAAGACGGATGGCCTGTTCGCCCAGCTGGACGTTCAAGCCGCCGGTGATAGCGACTGGGGCGCTGGCGACGCCACGGTGTTCGCTGGAACGCTCACCATCCAGACGGTCATCGCCGAGGGCGACTATGCCCAGGCTCAGCGCACCGACACGGTGGAAGCGAAGGTAGGCGAAACGCAGGCGTTGGTGCAGGAGAACTCGCAGGCGGTAGTCGACATGGACGGCAGGATCAGCGCTTCGTGGACCCTGAAGCTGCAGGTGGCGGCGAATGGCCAGTACTACGCGGCCGGGATGGGCATTGGCATCGAAAATCAGCCGGACGGTAGCTACCAGAGTCAGATCCTGTTCCAGGCCGACCGGTTTGCGGT
>NZ_JBVHVT010000200.1:0-2516 GCF_055564695.1 Streptomyces sp. NPDC029014 | reverse complement strand
ATCGAGTTCCTCGGTCGTGCCGACCAGCAGGTCAAGCTCCGCGGTTTCCGCATCGAGCTCGGCGAGATCGAGACGGTGCTGCTCGCGGACCCGTCCGTGGCCCAGGCCGCGGTCGTCGTCCGCGAGGACCGGCCCGGCGACAAACGGCTCGTCGCCTACCTCGTGCCCGCCACCGGCCGGCCCGTCGACACCGACGACCTCGGCCGCCACGCCGCGGCCGCCCTCCCCGCGTACATGCTGCCGTCCGCCTACGTCGCACTCGACGCGCTTCCCCTCACCCCCAACGGCAAGCTCGACCGGCGGGCCCTGCCCGCCCCGGCGCTGCCCGGCAGCACGGAAGGCAGCCGTGCCCCGCGGACGCCCGCCGAGGAGGTGCTCTGCACCCTGTTCGCCCAGGCCCTCGGCCTGCCCGCCGTCTCCGTCGACGACGACTTCTTCCGCCTCGGCGGCCACTCCCTCCTCGCCACCCGCCTGGTCGGCCGCATCCGCACGGCCCTCGGCGCCCGGCTGTCGCTGCGGGACTTCTTCCAGTACCCGACGCCCGCCCTGCTCGCCGGCCGGCTCACCGACGCCGCCGCCCCGGAGGACCGTCCCGCGCTGGTGGCGGGGGAGCGACCGGAGCGCCTGCCGCTGTCGCCGGCGCAGCAGCGGTTGTGGTTCCTGGACCAGCTGGAGGGGCCGTCTGCGACGTACAACATCCCGATGGCCGTGCGGCTGACCGGGGTCCTGGACGAGGGGGCACTGCGCGCTGCTCTGGCCGATGTCGTCGGTCGGCACGAGGTCCTGCGGACGCGGTATCCGGTCGAGGAGGGTGAGCCCTGCCAGCAGGTGGTCCCCGCCGACGGGGTCGAGGTCCCCTTCTCGGTGCTCGGCGGTGCCACCGAGGAGACCCTCGCGGCGGCGATCACCGAGCACGCGGGCAGGCCGTTCGCCCTGGACCGTGAACTGCCCCTGCGGGGCGTCCTGTTCGAGCTGGGGGCGCAGGAGCACGTGCTGTTGCTGGTCGTGCACCACATCGCCTCGGACGGTTGGTCGAACGCTCCGTTGATGCGGGACCTGGGGGCGGCGTACACGGCCCGCGTCGAGGGCAACGCCCCCGTCTGGGAACCGCTGCCGGTCCAGTACGCCGACTACACGCTCTGGCAGCAGGAACTCCTCGCGGCCGACGGGGAGCGGCAGATCGGGTTCTGGCGCGAGGCGCTGGCCGCCCTGCCCGACGAGGTGTCACTGCCCGCGGACCGCCCCCGGCCGGTGGTCGCCTCGTACCGGGGCGCCACCCACACCGTCTCCTGCCCTGCCGAGGTGCACGAGGCGCTCACCGGCCTCGCCCGCGAGACCGGCACGACGTTCTTCATGGTGGCCCAGGCGGCCGTGGCCGTCCTGCTCACCCGCTCCGGGGCCGGCACCGACATCGCGATCGGCTCTCCCGTCGCCGGGCGCGCCGACCAGGCCCTGGACGACCTCGTCGGCTTCTTCGTCAACACCCTCGTCCTGCGGACCGACACCGGCGGCGACCCGACGTTCCGGGAACTGCTCCGGCGCGTCCGCGAGACCGACCTGGGGGCCTGGGCGCACCAGGACGTGCCCTTCGACCGGCTCGTCGAGGCGCTCAACCCCGAGCGGTCCGCCTCCCGCCACCCCCTCTTCCAGGTCGTGCTCACCCTCGCCGACGCCGTCAACCCGGCACCCGCCCTGCCCGGGATACAGGCGCGGACGGACCAGCTTCCGCTGGGCACCGCCAAGTTCGACCTCACGGTGAACTTCCACGAACACCGGACCCCCGACGGGCGCCCCGGCGGGCTCGACATCACCGTCGAGTACGCCACCGACCTCTACGACGCCCGCACCGTGCAGGCCGCCGCCGAGCGCCTCACCCGGATCCTCGGCGCGGCCGTCGCCGACCCCGAGGCCCCCATCGGCCGGATCGACCTGCTCACGGAGGCCGAGCGCAGCGAACTCCTCGTCGCGTACAACAGCACGGGGGCCCGCCTGCCCGTCGGCTCCCTGCCGGAGCTGTTCGCGGCGCAGGCGGCCCGTACGCCCGACGCGGTCGCCCTCGTCTGCGGGGAAACTGAGCTGACGTACCGTCAACTCCACACGGCGGCCGATGCCTTGGCGTACCGCCTCACGGGCCTGGGCGTCACGCCCGGCGCCGCGGTGGGCCTGTTCCTGAACCGCTCCCTGGAGTACGTCGTCGCCATGCTGGGCGTCCTGAAGGCGGGCGGCACGTACGTCCCCCTGGACGCGCGCCAGCCGCAGGAGCGGCTCGCCTGGATCCTCCGGGACACGGGGGCCGCCCTCCTGCTCACCGACCCGACCGCCGGAGCAGCGGCCGCCGGCTTCGCCGCCGGGCTGGACGTCCTGCCCGTCCCGCCCGTCGCGGAACTGCTGCGGAGCTCCGCCCCGGGGACGACGGTCGCCGTCCCGCCCGACCAGGCGGCGTACGTGATGTACACGTCGGGGTCGAGCGGGACGCCGAAGGGTGTGGTGAACACGCACCGCAACGTGGTGGAGCT
>NZ_JBVHVT010000199.1:0-2547 GCF_055564695.1 Streptomyces sp. NPDC029014 | reverse complement strand
CGCGCCGTCAGCTTCCCCTTCGCGTGCTGGGCTTCCGTCGCCCGGTCACTGGGTCCACGCTGCGCCTGCTCGCGCAGGGAGTGCAGCTCGGCCACGCGCCCGCGGGCGTCCGTCGGCTCGCTCGGAGTCTGGTCCACAACGGTCATGTACCGACCTTACGAAGCCGACCATGAAAAACCTCCGTTGGTTCTACACAGTCTCGGCCGTGTTCCGCTGTCTGGCCCGCACAGAACCGCGCAGCGGTGCAGGAAGACCACCAGGCGAGACGGCCGCAGGTTGTGGTGGTCCCACAAAACCGCCTGACACCCCGACCAGAAGTTGAATTTTGAACTGAATCGGTCTACGGTCGTTCTCGTTGAAGGTTCAACGACTTCGACACCAGCACTTCCCGAGGAGAGAGTCATGGGACTGTTCACCCGTCGCACCCGACAGGACGCCCCCACCGCCGTCGCCACCCTTGACGTGGACCCGGCCCTGGCCGCCCTGACCGGCGACTACACCATCGACGCCGCCCACAGCAGCATCGGTTTCACCGTCCGCCACGCGATGGTCACCAACGTCCGCGGAGCGTTCGGCGCCTACTCCGGCACGCTGCACCTCGACGGCAGCGACCCGTCCCGCTCCGCCGCCTCCCTCGACGTGGAGATCGCCTCCGTGGACACCGGCATCGCCGACCGCGACGCCCACCTGCGCGGTGACGACTTCTTCTCGGCCGAGACCTTCCCGCTGATGACCTTCCGGTCCACCGCGGCCGCCCGGGTCGGCGCGGACACCTACCGCATCACCGGCGACCTGACGATCAAGGACGTCACGCGGCCGCTCTCCATCGACCTGGAGTTCAACGGTTCCGCCACCGACGTCTACGGCAACGAGCGCGTCGGCTTCGAGGGCTCCGCCGAGATCCTGCGCTCCGACTGGGGCCTGACCTGGAACGCCGCGCTGGAGGCCGGCGGTGTCATGGTCAGCGACAAGGTGAAGCTGACGTTCGACATCTCCGCCGTCCGCCAGGCCTGATCCGCGGGGCTGCGCCCGCCGCAGCATCTGCACCGCCACCACCGCCGGATCCGGGGGCGGCCCTAGAAGCCGCCCCCGCCGTCGAAGCCGCCGCCGCCGTCGAAGCCCCCTCCGCCGAAGCCGGAGGGGTCGAAGTCGGCTCCGGAGAAGTCCCCGCCGTCGTACCCGCCGAAGTCGGACCCGTAGGCGTAACCGGGCGACATCATCGAACCCAGCAGGGTTCCCACCAGCAGGCCGGGGAGCACGCCCCCGCCGAAGTACCCGCCTGCCCAGGGGCCGTAGGCGGGGCCGGCGTCGTAGTAGGGGCGCGGCCCGTACTCGGTGTCCACGGTCCGCACCATCGGGTCCCGGCCCTCGCGCAGCCGGACCGCGTCCGCCGCGCACACCGGCACGCTGCGGGAGGCACCGCCCGCCGGCGCCCAGTCGGCGTCCTCGGTGCTGGGCCCGTGCCGCGGGTCGAAGAAGCAGGGCGGTCGCCGCTCGGGCAGGGGCCTGCCCTGGCGCCGCGCGTCCAGGCCGGCCAGGGCGAAGCGGCCGTCCTCCAGGGCCTGGGTGACCCCCCTCACCTCCTCCGGGTGCTGCACCGCGGCCATGACGTCCTTGGCCTTCTCGTACGAGTCGAGGGCCCGGGCGTAGTCCGCCCGCATGGCGTCGTCGGCGCCGGGCTCCGCGGGGTGGAAGTCCAGCCGGTCCAGCTCCTCGCCGAAGGCCGTGATGTCCTCGTCGACGACCGTGCGGAGCTTCTCCACCGCCGCGCGCTCCGCCTCCTCCTTCTTCCTGCGGCTGCGGCGCACCAGGGCGTACGCACCGCCGCCGCCGATCAGGGCGACCGCACCGAGCGCGACGAGCCCGCCGACCGGGACGCCGCCCGATCCGGCGCCGCCGCTCCAGGAGGCCGGGGCGGACCCCCTGACCTGGGGCAGGGCCTGGTCGACGAAGTTGTTCAGCTGGGTCGTCGCGTCCACCGGTCCGCCGGCCTTCACCGCATCCGTCAGGTTGTGCACGGCGTTGGGCCGCATGACCACGGGGTCGGCGCCGGCGTTGAACCCGTCGCCGAGCCGGATCGCGTAGAGCCCGGTGATCCCCGTCTCGGTGCGTACGGTGCGCAGCACGCTGTCGGCCGGGAAATCCGGGGTGGCCGGCAGCACCGCGACGAACACCGGCTTGCCGGCATCCTTGATCTTCTTCGCCAGTGCGTCCGCCTCGGCCTTCGGCAGCTGCGCCGCGGCGCGCGGGTCGACGTAGACGGGGCCCCGCTCCAGGGCCTCGGCCACCGCTTCGGGCCCGGTCGCCGCCGACGCCTGCGGGGCGGCGCCGAGGACGGTGGCGGCCAGGGCCAGCAGGAGCCCCGACAGTGCGGATATCAGCCTGGTCCTCATACTCCGACGCTACCGGAACCCCCTCAATTCCGTGTGAGCCAGACATAAAAGACAGGCCGCCCCGGGGGGGGGGGGGGGGGGGGGGGGGGGGGGGGGGGGGGGGGGGGGGGGGGGGGGGGGGGGGGGGGGGGGGGGGGGGGGGGGGGGGGGGGGG
>NZ_JBVHVT010000198.1:0-2594 GCF_055564695.1 Streptomyces sp. NPDC029014 | reverse complement strand
GCCTGCGTGCCCAACAGCTCGTCCCGCAGGAACGCCGTCAGCGCGGCGGCGGACGGGTAGTCGAAGATCAGCGTCGCCGGCAGCGACACACCGGTCGCGGCACCGAGCCGGTTGCGGAGCTCGACCGCGGTCAGCGAATCGAACCCGAGCTCCTTGAAGGCACGGTCGGCCCCGACCGCCTCCGAACCGTCATGCCCCAGCACCGCGGCGACCTGCGCCCGCACCAGACCGAGCAGCTCCCGCTCCAACTCGACAGCACCGAGACCGGCGAACCGCTCGACCGGGGATCCGCCGACGGCCTCGGCGGGGCCGGCGGGCCCGGCGGGCCGGGTCTCCACCAGTTCGGCGAACAGGGTGCTCGGGCGGACGACGGTGAACGCGGGGCCGAAGCGCTCCCAGTCCACGTCGGCGACCAGCAGTGCCGCGTCGGCGGGCGACGCGATGGTCTGCCGCAGCACAGCCATGGCCGTCTCCGGCGCCATGGGCGGGAGACCCTCGCGCCGCATCCGGGCGTCCAGCGCCTTGTCGGCGGCCATGCCGCCCTCGGCCCACGGACCCCACGCCAGGGAGGTCGCGGCCAGGCCCGCGGCCCGCCGCTGCTCGGCGAGCGCATCGAGATGGGCGTTGGCGGCGGCATAGTTGGCCTGGCCGGCGGCGCCGGTCATACCGCTCATCGAGGAGAAGAGCACGAAGGCGGAGAGCTCGATAGCGAGCTCGACGGTGAGCTCGTGCAGGTTGCGGGCCGAGTCGACCTTGGCCCGCAGCACGGTCTCGAACCGCTCCGGGGTCAGGGCGTCCAGGACACCGTCGTCCAGCACGCCGGCGGTGTGGACCACCGCGGTGAGGGTCTCGGCCTCGGCCGTCAGCAGCATACGGAGCGCGTCGCGGTCGGCGGCGTCGCACGCCACGACCGACACCTCCACACCCAGCTCCACCAGCTCCGCCGCCAACTCGGCGGCGCCCGGAGCATCCGGGCCCCGGCGGCTGGTCAGCACCAGCCGCTCCGCACCCGCACCGGCCAGCCAGCGGGCCACGCGCCCGCCGAGGGCGCCCGTACCACCAGTCACCAGCACCGTCCCGGACGGCGTCCAGGCCCGGTCGTCCTGGCCGCCGGAGGCACGGACCAGTCGGCGTCCGAAGACCCCGGAGGAACGAACCGCGACCTGGTCCTCGCCGGTGCTGCCGGTCAGTACGCCCGCCAGGCGGGCCATGGCTCGCTCGTCCCAGACCTCGGGCAGGTCGACCAGACCGCCCCAGCGTCCGGGCAGTTCCAGCGCAGCCACCCGGCCCAGGCCCCACGTCTGAGCCTGCACCGCCGACACCAGCCGATCGGAACGGCCCACGCTCACCGCACCACGGGTCAGGCACCACAACGGCGCCCCCACCCCGGCATCACCCAACGCCTGCACCAACACGGCCGTCGCGACGACACCGGTCGCCTCGTCCAGCGCCAGCAGCGACACCACACCCGCGACGCCCTCGACCCCGGCCAGCAGACCGGCCACAGCGGCACGGTCCACAGCGGCACGGTCCGCACCGGCCTCGACGACGACCCGCCGGACCTCGGCACCACGCCCGGCGAGGGCGCCCACCACGGCGGTGTCGTCCACGCCCGCGGCAGCAGGCGTCACGACCAGCCAGGAACCGGACAGCCGAGCACCGGAGGTGTTGTCGGTCAGCGGCTTCCACGACACCCGGTAGCGCCAGCGGTCCACCTCGGACCGGGTCCGCAGACCGCGGCGCCAGGCAGACAGGGCCGGGAGCGCCGGCAGGACCGTGCCCCAGGTGTTCTCGTCGGCCATGTTCAGGGTGGCGGCCAGCGACTCCAGGTCCCCGCGCTCGACGGCGTCCCAGAACTGGGAGTCCAGCTCGTCGGCGGTGCCGGGTCGGGTGCCGGCGCTCGCCATCGGCAGCCAGTAGCGCTGTCGCTGGAAGGCGTACGTGGGCAGCTCCACCTGCCGGGCGCCCGAACCTGCGTAGAAGGAGGTCCAGTTCACCTCGATGCCGCGCGCGTGGACCTGGGCCAGCGAGGCCACGACGGTGTCGGCTTCGGGACGGCCGTTGCGCAGCACCGGCACGAAGGCGGCGCCCTCGCCGGTGACGCACTCCTGGCCGATGGCCGAGAGGACACCCGGACCGAGTTCGAGGTACGTCGTGACGCCCGCGCCTTCCAGGGCCCGCAGGCCGTCGAGGAAGCGGACGGCCTCCCGGACGTGCCGCACCCAGAACTCGGCGGAAGCCATCTCGTCTGCGACGAGAGCACCGGTCAGGTTCGACACGACCGGGATCCGCGGAGCGGCGAAGGACAGCCCGCCCACTACCTGGCGGAAGTCGTCCAACATGCCGTCCATGTGCGGCGAGTGGAAGGCGTGGCTGACCGTCAGCCGCTTGGCCTTCCGGTCGGTGAACGACCCGGCGATCGCGACCGCCGCGTCCTCGTCACCGGCGATGACCACCGACTGCGGGCCGTTGACCGCAGCGATGCTCACCCCGTCGGTCAGCAGCGGCAGGACCTCGTCCTCCGACGCCTGGACGGCGATCATCACGCCACCGCCCGGGAGGGCCTGCATCAGCCGGCCGCGGGCCGCGACCAG
>NZ_JBVHVT010000197.1:0-2621 GCF_055564695.1 Streptomyces sp. NPDC029014 | reverse complement strand
TTTCTTTCCGTAGAGGGTAAGTGTGGGGGTTCCCCCTGGGGGGAAGGAGTGTGGGGGGGGGGGAAACCCCCCAAAACGGGTTTTCCGTCGAGGGTGGGGGGGGGGGGGGGGGGGGGGGCCCCCCCCCCCCCCCCCCCCACACAGGAGCGGACGACCGAAGGGTGTGTGATGGGCGGGCTGGACGTACGGATGCGGGGTGTCGCCTGCCGGCACGGCCGGGTGGAGGCCGTTTCCGACGTGGATCTGGAGATCGCCGCGGGCGAGAAGGTCGCGCTGACCGGGACCAACGGCTCGGGCAAGACCACCCTGCTGCGTGCCGTCCTCGGCCTGCACCGCCAGGTCACGGGGTCGATCCTGGTCGGCGGCCGGGACACCCGCTCCGCAGCGGAGTGGGCGTGGCGGCGCCGGGCCTGCACCTGGATCCCCCAGAAGCCCGCCGCGGGCCGGTTCCCGCTGCTCGGCGAGGAGCTGCTGGCCAGTAGCGCCGCGCCGTCCGATGCCGCCGATGCGGCGGACCGGCTCGGGGTGGGCCGGCTGACCGGGCGGCCGCTGGACACGCTGTCCGGGGGCCAGTTGCAGCGCATGTACCTGGCCAGGGCGATCGGCTGCGTGGCCGCCGGGGCCGAGGTGCTGCTGGCCGACGAGCCGACCGCCGCACTCGATTTCGACGGGCAGGCGGAGGCCGCCGACGTCCTGACCTCGCTGCCGGTGACGCTCGTCGTCGTGACCCACGACCGGGCCCTCGCGGACCGCTGCGACCGGGTCCTGGAGATGGCTGCGGGCCGGCTGCGGGAGGTACGGTGACCGCCCTCGCCAGCGCCGACCTCGGCGCGCTGCTCCAGCTGGTACCCGTACAGCGGGCCGGGGCGGCCCTGCTGCTCGCCGCGATCGGCCTGCCGGTCGTCGGGGTCGTCATCGTGGGGCTCGACATCATGCCGGTGCGGTTCGCGATGATGCACGTCGCCCTGCTGGGCATCGCCGTCGGACTCCTCACCGGGCTCGACCCGATGCTGTGCGCGCTCGTCGCCTGCGCCCTGGCCGGTGCGGGCGTGGCCCCCCTCGCCCGCACACCGGACGGCCTGTCCGGCGCGATGGGCCTGTTGATGAGCCTCGCCATCGCGGCGGCACTGCTGTTGCTCGCCGTGTCCGGTGTCAACGCCTCCGGGGCGTTCGCCCTGCTGTGGGGGTCGATCCTGTCCGTCGGCACCCCCGACCTCGTCGTCCTGGGCGTGCTCGCCGTGCTCGTGCCGGGCCTGTTCTGGTGGAAGCGGCGCGACATCGGCCTCCTGCTGTACGACCGTGAACTCGCCCAGTGCTCCGGCGTCGCCGTACGGGCCCTGACCGCAGCGCTGCTGGTGCTGGTCGCGGTCGCGGTCGCCGGGGCCATCAAGCTGACCGGGGCGCTGCTCGTCGACGCCCTGACCCTGCTGCCCGCACTCGCCGCCCGGCGGCTGGGCAGCTCGCTGAGGTCGATCACCTTCTGGGCGATCGGCATCGGCGTGACCGTGAACCTGACGGGATTCCTCGTGGCCCTGTGGCTCGACTGGCCGCCCGGCCCGGTCCTCGTCCTGACGGCGGGAGCACTCGTCCTCGCCGTCCATCTCATATCCGAACGGAGAACCAGCCCATGGCGCGCACCCGCGTCCCCATCCCTTCCCTCCTCGCACTGAGCGCGGTCACGCTGGCCCTCGTCACCGGCTGCGGCAAGGGCGACGACACGTCGTCCGCCGCCGCGTCGGGCGCCCCCGGGGCCGGGAAGAAGCCCGTGGTGGTCGTCACCACCACCTGGGAAGGCGCCTTCGCCAAGGCGGCGGGCGCCGAGGACGTCAAGGTCATCGTTCCCCAGTCCGTCCACCACGCCCCTGACTACGACCCCAAGCCCTCGGACCTCGCCGCCGTGGCCAAGGCCGACTTCGTGCTGTACGCGCCCTTCGAGCCGTACGCCGCGAAGATCAAGGAGGCCGCCGGTTCCAAGGCGAAGCTGGTCGAGGTGAACCTCGACAACGACCCCGACAAGGTCAAGGACGAGGTGGACAAGCTGGGCGGGCTCTTCGGCACGGCCGACGCCGCGACCGCGTGGAAGACCGGCTTCGACGCCGAGTACGGGAAGCTGAACAAGGACATCCAGGCCGCCTGGCCCGGCGGCAAGAGCCCGAACGTCGTCACCCAGGTCTTCACCGCCTGGTCGGCGAAGCTCGCCGGTGCCACCACCGTGGGCACGTACGGGCCCGAGGCCGTCACCCCCGCGCAGCTCGCCGAGCTCTCCGCGAAGAAGCCGGCGCTGGTCCTCGACAACGCCCACATGTCGACCGGGACGGTGCTGCCCGACTCCGGCGCCAAACAGATCAAGATCGTCAACTACCCGGGTGAGGACCTCGACCTGCTGCCGGTCTACCGCAACGCCGCGGCCGAACTGAAGACGGCGATGAGCGCCTCCTGATCGTCGGCGCCGGGACCGGCGCCGGTCCCGGTCCCGGTCGCGATCGCGGGGCGGGCCCGGACGACGCGGACGGGGGGGGGGGGGGGGGGGGGGGGGGGGGGGGGGGGGGGGGGGGGGCGCCCGCCCCTCCCCCTTCCTACTTCGCCCCTTTGGCACTCACCCCACCCTACCGCCTGCGCAC
>NZ_JBVHVT010000196.1:0-2693 GCF_055564695.1 Streptomyces sp. NPDC029014 | reverse complement strand
AAGTGGGGTCTGGACTACATGAACTCCCGCTACGGCTCCCCGGTCGAGGCCTGGAACTTCTGGCAGGCCAACCACTGGTACTAAGCCACCAGCGGACAGCAGACACGCACGCCAAGACGCTCGGCCGGAAACCCCCGGCCGAGCGTCCTGGCGTATCCGGCCAGGACCGGTCGCTCATGCCGGTTTCCGGTGCCCGGTAGCGGGCGGCCCAACCCTGGGCGGTGGCCGGCGCGACCCAGCAGCGTTCAGCGGGCGGTGAGGCGGGCGGGGACCGCCCAGGCAGGCGTTGGCCGCTGCCACCAGCGTGGGCCGGGGCCCGGGCCCGCCAGAAGGTCGCCGATGCACGGACGTCCTCGCAGGGGTGCAGGGGTGCAGGGGTGGCACTGGTCGATCCCCACCCGTTGTGCCTAGGGTGGAATGACCGGAAAGAGGACCCACGTGCACCACCGCAGCGGAAAGGGCGGTCCGGACATCGAGGTCGATGCCCGGAGCGGTACGGCCGTGGTCCGCCCGCACGGCGAGATGGACATCTCCCGCGCCCAGGCCTTCCGCCAGGCGCTGTTCGAGGCGCTGGCCGGTGAGCCGCGCCTGAGCGACGTGGTGGTCGATCTGCAGTACTTGTCCTTCTGCGACTCCTCGGGCCTGAACGTTCTGCTGGACGCCCGGACCGCGGTCGCCGCAACCGGCCAGCGCCTCTTCCTGGCGGCCCCACGAGAACAGTTCCTGCGCCTACTGGAACACACCGGCACCCAGCACCTGTTCACCATCGAGCCCGCGCCGCCGTTCTGAGCAAGGGCCCATCCGCCGGCCGGCTTCCCGAGCAGTCCTCCGATTGCGGGCATTGCACCACCTGAGGCGGAACAATCCGTCACCATGGGGACACCGCCTGCCACCGGCTTGGAGGCCGCCCACCCCCCGGCCCGCGACCCCGAGGTGTGGACGGCACTGACCCACCCGGACAACCTGGCGCGCACGTACGACGTCATCACCAACGTCCACCAGCGCGCCGGCAACGTGCTGCGCAAGCGCAAGGCGGAGCGCGACCTCTTCCAGGCGGCGTGCTTCTCCCGCGGCGAGGCGGGTAAGCGGGAGTGGTTCGCCACCCGCGCCGAGTACGAGAGCTGGCGCAAGCGGGCGGCCAACTTCCACCAGACGATCCAGCGGGCGATCTCCGAACTGGGCAAGGCGCAGCGCTCGGTGAATCGGTCTGCCAACCACCGGCTCGCACAGGAGCAGCGCGAGACGCTGCGCAGGCTCGCCCTCGCGGTCCACCGGCACCAGGCGGCCCACGCCAGGGAGGGCGGTATCGCCGCGCAGAGCGACTACGAGCTGTGGCGGATGCTGGACCGGCTGACCGTGCCGGTCGGCGCCGAGCAGGAACAGGTCACGCTGCGCACCATGCTCGACATCTACTGGAGCGACGTGCGGCCCGTGGACGAGGGCGAGGGGCGGCGCGCGGAGGCGGAGCTCGCCGTGCGGTCCGCCCCGGCGGGCAAGTCCGGCCGGTACGGGGGAGTGCCGAGGGCGCGGCACGTCCACAACGACAAGGAACTGGCCTGACCGAATCCGTCGCACGGGCTGAGGGTTCGGCAGCAGTTGTCTGAGCATAAGCAGGCCGTTGAGCTGGGCGAACAGTCGGGAAGGGGCCCGTACGGGCACTGCGCCGTGTCCACGTCGACGGTCCCACCCGGCTCTGCACCACGCCGTCGGCAACGCCTGAAGGAGCAGCCGCCGGGGTGCCCGAGGCGCAGATCAACTCTGATCATGACATTCTTTGGGTCGCGCGACGACCGCGAAGCCGGTCAGATGGCGAGCAACCCGGTGGACCAGGCCTCGGCGCTGTACCGGGCGGGACGCTATGCCGAGCCCGAGGCCGAGGCGCGCTCCGTGGTCTAGGCCCGGGCGGGGCTGCGGGACGACGCGTTCGTGGCGCTGGCGCTGCACATCGTCGGGCTCGCGGCCAGTGCTCAGGGCCGTCACGCCGAGGCGGTCACGACATACGACGCACTGCTGCAGGTCCTCGGCAGGATCCTGGGTGCCGAACACGCCATGACCCTGAAAGTGCGCGCGGACCGCGCCCAGGCGCTGTTGGTCCTCGGCCGGCATGCCGAATGCGAGGCCGAGTGTGCGGATGTGGCCCGAATCGCAGGCCGTAGCGCAGGACCGGAGATCGGGGCCGCCGCGCTGGTCGCGGCCGCCGCCCTGCACGGGCTGGGCCAGGACACCGAGGCCCGCTCGCTGGCCGAGGCCGCCCAGGAAGCCTGCCTGGCCCTCTTCGGCCCGGACAACATCCGCATCGCTGACGCCCGGGCGTTGCTCGACCGCATCGACGGCGCCTGACACGGCAGGCCGCGCCGAGGGGAGATCGGACGGGAGGGTGCGTTCAGCGTGGGCGGTGTTGGTGCGGAGGGCCGGCCTTTCCCGTTGAGTTCCAGCGTCCGGGAGGCTGAGGGGACGTGGGCGGTGGCCGCTGGCGAGGCACAGACGGGCGAGTTGGTCGACCGGCTCGCGGCTGCGGCGAACGGCGCGGTCGTGGTGGTATCGCCGGAGCAATGCGGGTCGCGAGACCGGTCAGGAATCGAGAAGCCCCGGCCGCGTCCCGACCCCTAGCGTGATGGTCATGGCAACCAACGCTTCCACCGCAGCCCACACGTCCCTCGCGTCCGTCACCCTCGAGGTGGCCGATCCCGAGG
>NZ_JBVHVT010000195.1:0-2915 GCF_055564695.1 Streptomyces sp. NPDC029014 | reverse complement strand
TCCCCCCCCCCCCCCCCCCCCCCCCCCCCCCCCCCCTCCCCCCCCCCCCCCACCCCCCCCCCCCCCCCCCCCCCCCCCCCCCCCGCCAAACCCCCCCCACCCCCCCCCCCCCCCCCCCCCCCCCCCCCCCCCCGTGCGTCCGGCCCGGGCCGAGCGGCCCGGGCCTGGTACGGCGTACTCCTACGGCCTGCGGGCGGAGGTGACGCGGTAGACGTCGTAGACGCCCTCGACGCCCCGTACGGCCTTCAGGACGTGGCCGAGGTGCTTCGGGTCGCCCATCTCGAAGGTGAACCGGGAGGTGGCCACCCGGTCGCGGGAGGTCTGCACGGCCGCCGAGAGGATGTTCACGTGCTGGTCCGACAGGACCCGGGTGACGTCCGAGAGGAGGCGGGAGCGGTCCAGGGCCTCGACCTGGATGGCGACCAGGAAGACGGAGGACTGGGTGGGCGCCCACTCGACCTCCAGGATCCGCTCGGGCTGCTGGGAGAGGGAGTCCACGTTGACGCAGTCCGCGCGGTGAACCGATACGCCACTGCCGCGGGTGACGAACCCGATGATGGGGTCGCCGGGGACCGGGGTGCAGCAGCGGGCCAGCTTGACCCACACGTCGTCGACGCCCTTGACGACGACGCCCGGGTCGGCGCTGCCGCGCCGCTTGGTGCGGGCGCGGGACGGCGGGACGCTCTCCTCGATGTCCTCGTTGGCGGCCTCCTCGCCGCCGAGGGCCTGCACCAGCTTCTGGACGACGCCCTGCGCGGCCACGTGGCCCTCGCCGATCGCCGCGTACAGCGAGGAGATGTCGGGGTAGCGCATCTCGTGGGCGAGGGTGACGAGGGAGTCGCCGGTGAGGATGCGCTGGATCGGCAGGTTCTGCTTGCGCATGGCCCGCGCGATGGCGTCCTTGCCGTGCTCGATGGCCTCGTCGCGGCGCTCCTTGGAGAACCAGCCGCGGATCTTGTTGCGGGCCCGCGGGGACTTGACGAAGCCGAGCCAGTCCCGGGAGGGGCCGGCGCCCTCGGCCTTGGAGGTGAAGACCTCGACGAGGTCGCCGTTGTCGAGGGTGGACTCCAGCGGGACGAGGCGGCCGTTGACGCGGGCGCCTATGGTGCGGTGGCCGACCTCGGTGTGGACGGCGTACGCGAAGTCCACGGGGGTGGCACCGGCGGGCAGGGCGATGACGTCGCCCTTGGGGGTGAAGACGAAGACCTCGTTGCGGGAGAGGTCGAAGCGCAGCGAGTCGAGGAACTCGCCCGGGTCCTCGGTCTCCTTCTGCCAGTCCAGCAGCTGGCGCAGCCAGGCCATGTCGTTGACCGTGTCCTGGCCGGCGCTGCCCTTGGCGGCCTGCGGGACGTCGGTGCGGATCTTGGAGGCGCCGGCGACGGTCTGCTGCTTGTACTTCCAGTGCGCGGCGATGCCGTACTCGGCCCGACGGTGCATGTCGAAGGTGCGGATCTGCAGCTCGACCGGCTTGCCGTTGGGCCCGATGACCGTCGTGTGGAGCGACTGGTACATGTTGAACTTGGGCATCGCGATGTAGTCCTTGAACCGCCCCGGAACCGGGTTCCAGCGGGCGTGGACGGTGCCCAGTGCCGCGTAGCAGTCGCGGACGGTGTCGACGAGGACGCGGATGCCGACCAGGTCGTAGATCTCCGCGAAGTCGCGTCCGCGGACGATCATCTTCTGGTAGACGCTGTAGTAGTGCTTGGGCCGGCCGGTGACGGTGGCCTTGATGCGGGCGGCTCTGAGGTCGGTCTGCACCTCGTCGGTGACGATGGCGAGGTACTCGTCCCGCTTGGGGGCGCGCTCGGCGACGAGGCGGACGATCTCGTCGTACATCTTGGGGTAGAGGATCGCGAAGGAGAGGTCCTCCAGCTCCCACTTGATGGTGTTCATGCCCAGCCGGTGGGCCAGCGGGGCGTAGATCTCCAGGGTCTCGCGGGCCTTCTTCTCCTGCTTCTCCCGCTTGAGGTAGCGCATGGTGCGCATGTTGTGCAGGCGGTCGGCGAGCTTGATGACGAGGACGCGGGGGTCCTTGGCCATGGCGACGACCATCTTGCGGACGGTCTCGGCCTGGGCGGCCTCGCCGAACTTGACCCGGTCGAGCTTGGTGACGCCGTCGACGAGGAGGGCCACGGCGTCGCCGAAGTCGCGGCGCAGGTCCTCCAGCCCGTAGTCGGTGTCCTCGACGGTGTCGTGGAGCAGGCCGGCCATCAGGGTGGCCGGGTCCATGCCGAGCTCGGCAAGAATGGTGGTGACCGCGAGCGGGTGCGTGATGTACGGGTCGCCGCTCTTGCGCTTCTGGCCGCGGTGCCAGCGTTCGGCGACCTGGTAGGCCTGCTCGATCTGGCGGAGAGTGGCCGTCTCGATCTTCGGGTCGTTGCTGCGGACTATGCGCAGCAGGGGTTCCAGGACCGGGTTGTACGGGTTGGAACGCTGGACTCCGAGGCGGGCGAGCCGGGCGCGCACGCGATTGGAGGACCCTGCGGGCTTCGTCGGCGCGGGCCGCGCCGGGGCGGGCTTCGCGAGGGGCGCCGGCGGGGGCGTGGCAGGGGACGCCGCGGCCTTGTCGGCCTGGGGGTCGGGCTGCGCGGCGGAGAGTGGCTGGACCTCGTCTGGCAAGAGCGCTCCTCTGGGGGTCCCCCCGGACGGAGTCCGGGGGAGGATCCGGGGCCCCGGTCAGGTCCGGACATCCCATGGTAGCGAGGGTTCCGCCAGCCTGTTCCCCCTGCCCGGATCGCGGGCGGCCGCCTCCGCAGTGCCGTTCCCGGGCGGCGGGTGCCCGGTCCGCGGCCGGTCGGGGCCGGATGTACCGGAGGGGGGGGGGGGGGGGGGGGGGGGGGGGGGGGGGGGGGGGGGGGGGGGGGGGTGGGGGTTGGTGGGGGGGGGCGGAGGGTAGCCGGCCGCGTGGTTGTGGC
>NZ_JBVHVT010000194.1:0-2938 GCF_055564695.1 Streptomyces sp. NPDC029014 | reverse complement strand
CGTCCCCACCGGACGCCAGCAGTTCCCAGAACGCCTCCGGCGTATCGATCCCACCCGGCAGCCGACACGCCATCGACACCACCGCGATCGGCTCGGCCAGGTCTCGGCCGCCGTCCCGGTCGGCGACGGCCGACCGGGCCTCCGCCTTGCGTTCCGGCTTCGCGTCCAACTTCAGCTTCGTCAGCAGCAGGGTCGCGATCGCGGTCGGCGTGGGATGGTCGAACGCCAGCGTGGACGCCAGGGTGACGGCCGTCTCGGCGGAGAGCCGACGGCGCAGCTCGACCGCCATGAGCGAGTCGAGGCCGAGATCCTTGAAGACCTGCTCCTTGCCGATCGCGTCGGGTCCGGGCATGCCCAGGATCACGGCCGCCTCGGCGCGCACCAGATCGACGAGCGTGGCGAGACGGTCGGCGGGCGGCAGCGCGAGCAGCCGGCCGCGCAGGTCGGTGGTGGCCGCGCCGTCCCGGCCGGCGCGGCGTCGCGGCGTGCGCAGCAGGGCGCGCAGCACGGCCGGTACGGCCGCCTCACCCGACCTGTCCAGCGTGCGCTGGAGGGAGGCGAGTTCCAGCTTGACGGGGACGTGGTGGGGACGTGCTGATGCGAGTGCACCGTCGAGGGCGGCGAGCCCCTGGACGGGGGTGAGGGCGCCGACGCCCTGGCGGCGGAGCCGGGACAGCTCCGCCTCGCCCAGGTGAGCCGTCAGGCCGATGCCCGCCTGCTGCCACAGTCCCCAGGAGACGCTGGTGGCGGGCAGACCCCGGGAGCGGCGGTACGCGGAGAGCGCGTCGAGGTAGGCGTTGGCGGCGGCGTACGTGGACTGGCCCGCCCCGCCCAGGACTCCGGCCGCGGAGGAGAACAGGACGAAGACGGCGAGGTCGAGGTCCTGCGTCAGCTCGTGCAGGTGCCATGCACCGTCCGCCTTGGGTGCCCACACCCGCGCCAGGCGCTCGGGCGTCTGGGCGGTGAGCAGCCCGTCGTCGAGGACGGCGGCGAGGTGGAAGACACCGGTCCAGGGACGGTCGGTGTCCGCCAGCAGGTCCGCTACCTGGGAACGGTCCGAGACGTCGCAGGCGACGATGCGCACGGAGGCGGCACCGGCTGCCGTCAGTTCGGCGGCCAGCTCCTCGGCGCCGGGCGCGTCCGCACCACGGCGCGAGGTCAGCACCAGGCGGCGTGTGCCGTGGGCGGTGACGAGATGACGGGCCAGCGCGCGGCCCAGCTCACCCGTGCCGCCGGAGATCAGGACGGCGCCGTCGGGGTCCATCCCGGCGTGCTCCGGCATTTCCTCGGACGTCCGTACCAGCCGCGCGACCCGTATCCGGCCGTCACGTACGGCCGCCTCCGGCTCACCGATCACGAACGGTGCCGCAGCGGCTTCGTCGGTCTCCACGTCCACCAGGTGGAGGACGCGTTCGGGGTGCTCGGCCCGTGCCGTGCGCACCAACCCCCACAGAGGGGCGTGCGAGAGGTCGTGGACACCGTCCCCGGTGTCCACCGCACCGCAGGTCACCCACAGGACAGCGGTGTTCTCCAGCCTCGGCTCGGCGAGCAGGTGCCTGAGGAGGTCGAGAGCGTGACCGGTGGCCCCCAGCGGTGTCGCGTCGGGGGACGTGGCGTCCACCACGAGGCGGCCGGGAGCGTCCTGACCAGCGTCGAGGAGGGCGATCAGCTCACCAAAACCGTCCGCGTCGGCCAGGTCGAGAACCCAAGGAGCGGTGTCGGCCGGCTCGGTCAGGCAACTGGGCAGCGTCTGGAACTCGACCCGGTACAGGTGCTCGGCCGTGGCGGTGGCGGCACGGATCTGCTCCGCGGTCGCCTCACGCAACTGGAGGCTCGCCCCGGCGACCGGCTGCCCGCCGGAGTCAGCGGCACACAGGTACAGGACGCCCGCGTCGGCGTCCAGGTCCATCCGGATCCGCAGCTCGGCGCTGCCTTCCGCGTACAGCCGCGCGCCGGTCCACTCGAACGGAAGCAGGACGTGTCCCTCTGCCTCCGAGGAGGCCTGGAGGGGCACGAAGGTGTGCAGGGCGGCGTCGAGGAGTGCGGGGTGGATGCCGAAGTCGTCGGTGCTGAGACCCTCGGGGAGGCGGACCAGGCCGTAGGCGGTGGTGCCCTTGCGCCACAGCTCGGTCAGGCCCTGGAAGGCGTGCCCGTACTCCAGGCCACGGGCACGGAAGGCGTCGTAGAAGCCCTCCAACGACACCTGCTCGGCTCCCGGAACCGGCCACTGGGAAAGGTCGGTGGCCTCGGCCTCCGGTGCGGTGGTGACCAGTTCCCCACTTGCGTGGAGCCGCCAGGGCGCGTTCTCCTGTGCGTCCTCGGCCCGGCTGTGGATCTCCACGGTTCGGGCGTCGGCGTCCTCGGCGGGACCCACCCGTACCTGGAGCCGCAACGGAACGTCCTCGGCGAGCACGAGCGGCTCCAGGAGCGTCAGCTCGCCCACGCCACCCGCACCCACGTGATGAGCGGCCGTCAGAGCCAGCTCCAGCAGACCCGTCCCGGGAACCAGCACGGTCCCGAAGACGGCGTGATCCTTCAACCACGACTGGTCGGCCAGCGACAGGGCCCCGGAGAACACGTACCCCTCACCACCGGCGAGCTCCGTGACCGCGCCCAGCCAGGGATGCGACGACGCTTCGAGCCCGAGCGAACCGGCATCACCACTCGTCCTGCCGGCCTCCGTCCAGAAACGCTCGCGCTGGAAGGGGTACGGGGGCAGTTCGGTCAGCAGGGTGCCGGTGTGGTGGCCGAGGATCTTGTCGAAGTCGGTGGGGTGGCCTTGGACGTGGAGGAGTCCGAGGTTGCGCAGGAGCTGATGGTGGGTGCCGTGGTCGCGGGCGAGTGTGCCGACGACGATGCCGCCGTGTTCGGCGCTGCCGTCGGTCAGCGGCATGGACAGGACCGGGTGGGCGGAGATCTCCACGAAGACGGTGTGGCC
>NZ_JBVHVT010000193.1:0-2970 GCF_055564695.1 Streptomyces sp. NPDC029014 | reverse complement strand
CCGTCCCCGTCCGTACCGGTGACCGCCAGCGTGAAGGGCTCCCCGGACACCGGCAGCACCCGCTGGCACGGCACGCCGTCGACCTCCCCGAACACGGTCCGCAAGGCCTCGTGCCGGGCCACGACGTCCGCCAACGCCGCCTCCAACGCCCCGCGGTCGAGATCACCGCCCAACCGCAACGCCAGCGGAATGTTGAACGTGGCGGTCGGCCCCTCTTCGCGGAAGAAGGACCACAGCCACTGCTGTCCGTAGGAGAGCGGCATCGGGTCGGGGCGCGGGCCCGGCACGGGGGCGGAGCGGACCCGCTGTGAGGCGCTGTCCAGCCGGGTGGCCAGTGCGGCGACCGTGGGGCTCTCGAAGAGCGTGCGCACGGTCAGTTCCGTGCCGAGGGTGGTGCGGATGCGGCTGGTGAGCCGGGTCGCGAGCAGGGAGTGGCCGCCCAGGGCGAAGAAATCGTCGTCGGCGGCCACCACCGGCACGCCCAGCACCTCGGCGAACAGCCCCGCGAGAACCTGCTCCTCAGGCGTACGCGGTGCCCGACCACCCCCCGCCACACCCTCCGCGTCCGGCGCGGGCAGCGCGGCCCGGTCCACCTTCCCGTTCGGCGTCAGCGGCAACGCCTCCAGCACCACCACGGCCGAGGGCACCATGTGGGCCGGCAGGTACCGCCGGAGGCGCTCCCGCACGGCAGCCGTGTCACACGCCCCCGCACCCGCCCCCGCCCCCGCCCCCGCCCCCGCCCCCGCGGGCACCACGTAGCCGATCAGGCGCACGTCGCCGGAGCGCCCCTCCCCCGCGGCGACAGCCGCGTGGGCCACCCCCGGGCATGCGGCCAGGGCCGCCTCGACCTCCCCGAGCTCGACGCGGAAGCCCCGCACCTTGACCTGGCCGTCCGCCCTTCCCACGAATTCCAGCTGCCCGTCGGCGCGCCACCGGGCGAGGTCCCCCGTCCGGTACATCCGGGACCCCGACGGACCGAAGGGGTCCGCCACGAACCGGCCCGCGGTCAGCCCCGGCCGCCGCAGGTACCCCCGCGCCAGACCCACCCCCGCCACGTACAGCTCACCGACCACCCCGGGCGGCACCGGCCGCAACACCGCATCCAGTACGTACGCCCGCGCTCCCGCGACCGGCCGCCCGAGGACCGGCTCCGCGCTGACGTCGAGCCGTGTGCGCACCGCGTCCACGGTGCACTCGGTGGGCCCGTACATGTTGTGGGCGGCCAGGCTCTCCACGGCCCGCAGCTCCTCCCACAGCCGGGCCGGCAGGGCCTCGCCGCCGAGCACGGCCACGCCCGGCCGCCACCGCTCGTCGGTGAACAGGCCACGGTCGACCAGGACGCGCATGTAGGAGGGGGTGACGTCGACGGAGTCGATCCGGTGCTGCACCAGCCACGCCGCGAACCGGGCCGCGTCCACCCAGGTGGCGGCGTCGGGCACGTGCAGCTCGTGGCCGTCCATGAGGGCCGCCAACTGGCCCCAGGAGGCGTCGAAGGACACCGAGGCGGTCAGCGCCACGCGCAGCCGGCGCCCGCCGGCCCGCTCCACCGCCGGGGCGAAGACCTCGTCCCGGTACTGGAGGGCCAGGGCTGCCACGCTCGCGTGCCGGGAGACGACCCCCTTGGGCTCTCCGGTCGAACCCGACGTGTAGATCACGTACGCCGGATGGTCCGGCAGCAGCACCGTGACCGGGTCGGAGGCCGAGAACGCCCGGATCTTCGCGGTGGTCTCCGGGGCGTCGAGCAGCAGCCCGGGCAGGGCGGACCCGAAGTCGGCGGCGACGGCCGCGGCGGTGTCCGTCAGCAGCAGTACGGGACGGGCGTCCCCGACCATGGCGGCGAGGCGCACCGCCGGGTACTCCGGGTCCAGCGGAAGGTAGGCGGCGCCGGCCTTGAGCACGGCGAGGACGGCCACGACCAGGTTGGCCGAGCGCGGCAGGGCCAGGGCGACGACGTCCTCGGGCCCGACACCGCGGTCGATGAGGGCGCGCGCGAGCCGGTTGGCCGTTGCGTTCAGTTCGGCGTACGTGAGGGTGGCGTCGGCGGCGGCCACCGCCACGGCGTCCGGGGCGGCCAGCACCCGGTCCGCGAAGAGTTCCGGGAGGGTGCGCGCGGGCTGCTGCGCCGGCGTGGACGGGCCGGTGCCGGCGAGGAGGTGCCGGCGCTCGTCGTCCGACAGCACGTCGATGCGGCCGATGGGCCGGTCCGGGTCCTGCACCGCTGCCGTGAGCAGGCGTACCCAGCGGTCGGCCATGGTGCCGATCGTGGGCGCGTCGAACATGTCGCCGGCGTAGCCGAACGTTCCCGTCAGCCCGAGGCACTCGCCGCTGTCCGAGCGCCGTTCGGACAGCGCGATGTCCAGGTCGAACTTGGCCGATCCGGTCGGCACGGCCGTGGTGGAGACGGTCAGGCAGCCGGGCAGCGTGGGGGCGCCGGCGTCAGCGGTGTCGACGGAGAGCATGACCTGGAACAGCGGATGCCGGGCCGGCGAGCGCACCGGGTTGAGGGCTTCCACCAGGTGCTCGAAGGGCAGGTCCTGGTGGGCGTAGGCGCCGAGGGCGGTCTCGCGGACCTGTTCCAGGAGCTCGACGAAGGCGGGGTCGCCGGAGGTGTCCGTCCGCAGCACCAGGCTGTTGACGAAGAAGCCCACGAGGTCGTCGAGGGCCTGGTCGGTGCGTCCGGCGACCGGGATGCCGACGGGGATGTCGGTGCCGGCGCCCAGCTTGGTGAGCAGGGCGGCGAGGGCGGCGTTCAGCACCATGAGGACGCTGGTCCCGGTGGTGCGGGCCAGTTCGGCCAGCCGCGCGTGGAGCTCCCGGTCCAGCTCGAAGCCGATGGAGGCGCCGCGGTGCGAGGCGAGGGCGGGCCGGGGCCGGTCGTAGGGGAGCCGGAGTTCCTCGGGGGCGCCGGTGAGGCTCTTGGTCCAGTACGCGAGTTGGCGGGCGGCGAGGCTGTCGGGGTCGGCGGGGTCG
>NZ_JBVHVT010000192.1:0-3192 GCF_055564695.1 Streptomyces sp. NPDC029014 | reverse complement strand
TTTTCCTCCCCCCCCCCCCCCCCCCCCCCCCCCCCCCCCCCCCCCCCGGCCCCCCCCCCCCCCCCCCCGGGGCCCCCCCCCCCCCCCGCAGCACCGGGGCGCCGTACGGGACTAGGCCGAGGGCGCCAGCCACGCCGGCAGCGCATCCTGCCCGCGCGCGCCCAGGGCCAGCAGCATCGCGTCCGCCGGAGAGGGCACGAACGGCTCGCGCAGCAGCGGCATGCCCGCCTCCTCCGGAGTCCGGTCCGCCTTGCGGTGGTTGTCCTCGGCGCAGGACGCCACCGTGTTCAGCCAGGTGTCCCCACCGCCCTGCGCCCGCGGCACCACATGGTCCACGGTCGTGGCCCGCTTCCCGCAGTACGCGCACCGGTGCTGGTCCCGGACCAGCACGCCCCGCCGCGACCACGCCGCGTGTCTTCGGAACGGAACCCGGACGTACCGGCACAACCTGATCACTCGCGGCATCGGCAGATCCATGGTGGCCCCGCGGACACGCAGTTCGGGGTGCGACTGCTCGACGACGGCCTTGTCCTGGAGCACCAGAACGACGGCCCGGTTCAACGTCACCGTCGACAGCGGCTCGAAGCTCGCATTCAGCACCAGCGTGTCCCGCATTCTCGCCCACCTCCCGTGCGCAGGCCCGCGACCACCCTGGCGGCAGGGCCCGCAACCACTCTGGCCGCGCGCGCCACGCGGGACAACGCAATAAAAATGCCCGGTCCTGGCCGCCTTCAGACCAGGACCGGGCAAACGGAAGGCGAACGATCAGTTCTGGGGGGCCTCGTACTCACCGATCAGCTGGGCCCGACCCAGCGAGTGGAAGCGCAGGTTGAAGCCGACCACGGCCGGGGAGACGTCGCCGCCCGGGCCCAGCTTCTCCTGGTCCACCGCGTACACGGTGAACACGTACCGGTGCCGCTCCCCGGCCGGCGGGGCCGCCCCGCCGAAGTCCTTCGTGCCGTAGTCGTTGCGCACGTGCACGGCACCGGCCGGCAGGCCCTCGAACTTCCCGCTGCCCGCACCCGCCGGCAGCTCGGTGACCGAGACGGGCAGGTCGAACAGCACCCAGTGCCAGAACCCGCTGCCCGTGGGCGCGTCCGGGTCGAAGCACGTCACCGCGAAGCTCTTCGTCCCCGCGGGGAAGCCCTCCCACCGCAGGTGCGGCGAGACGTTCCCACCCTGCAGGACCTGACCGTCGCCGAGGTCGGCGCCGGACTCCAGGTCGTCGCTCACCACCGAGAACGCGGGGACCTCCGGGTGGAAGTCGTGCGGAAGAGGTGCCCTGTTCTGCTCGGCCACTGCTGAACCTCCTGATCGCGAACCGGTACCGGGCCGGACTGGCCCGGTACCCGGCCCGAGCCTAGAACCAGTTGCGCTGCGAACCCACGGACGCGATCCACTCGTTGAGGTACGCCGCCCAGTCGGTCCCCTGGTAGGAGTGCAGGCCCACCTGGAAGCAGCGGTAGGTGTCGCTGCCCTCCGTGAACAGACCCGACTTCTTGTCCATCTCCAGGACGACGTCCATCTCGTTGCCGTCCGAGACGAAGGTCAGCTCGACCTGGTTCAGGCCGCGGTACTGCGCCGGCGGCAGGAACTCGATCTCCTGGTAGAACGGCAGCGTCTGCCGGGTGCCGCGGATGTGCCCGCGCTCCATGTCCGCGCTGCGGAAGGTGAAGCCCAGCCGGCGGAACGCGTCCAGGATCGCCTGCTGCGCCGGCACCGGGTGGACGTTGATCGGGTCGAGGTCGCCGGCGTCCACCGCCCGCGCGATATCCAGCTCGGTGCTCACCCCGATGTTCATCCCGTGCAGGTGCTGACCCTCGAAGTGGGTGATCGGGGTCTCCGCGGGGATCTCCAGCCCGAACGGCACCACGTGCAGGGCGCCCGGCTGGACCTTGAAGGCACCGCCGAGGCGCTGCTTGGTGAAGACGATGTCCTGCTTGTACTCCTGGTCGCCGCCCTCGACCTCGACCCGCGCCTGCAGACCCAGGGACAGGCCCTCGATCTGCTGCTCCACGGACCCGCCCTGGATACGGACCTCGCCCTGGACGATCCCGCCAGGCACGACGTTCGGCTCGGTGATGATCGTGTCCACCGAGGCACCACCGGCACCCAGTGCGGCGAACAGCTTCTTGAACCCCATGCTCTGACTCCCCTTGAAGGACTCGTTCGACTAACCCTTACCAACGCGGAACCTTAGGGCCCGGTTGCAGGCGTGTCCGTTCCACTACGCTCGACCGGATGAGCGCGCGCACCGACCGTACGCCCCTGACCCGGTCCTTCTTCGACCGGCCGGTCCTCACGGTGGCCCCGGACCTCCTCGGCCGCATCCTGGTCCGCCGTACTCCCGAGGGCCCCATGGAACTGCGCATCACCGAGGTCGAGGCGTACGAGGGCGAGGCCGACCCCGGATCCCACGCCTACCGCGGACGCACCGAGCGCAACGCATCGATGTTCGGCCCGCCCGGACACGCGTACGTCTACTTCATCTACGGCATGTGGTTCAGCCTCAACCTGGTGTGCGGTCCGGCGGGCCGCGCCAGCGGGGTGCTGCTGCGCGCGGGGGAGATCACCGTGGGCATGGACCTGGCTCGTAAACGTCGACTTTCGGCCAGAAACGACAGGGAACTCGCCAAAGGCCCGGCCCGCCTGGCGACCGCTCTGGAGGTGGACCGCTCCCTCGACGGCGCCGACCTCTGCGCCGGCCCGGATTCCCCCCTCTCCCTACTGGAAGGCAGCCCCACCCCGCCCGACCTGGTGAGCAATGGTCCGCGCACGGGAGTCGGCGGCGCCGGTGCAGCCCATCCGTACCGCTACTGGATCACGCACGACCCCACGGTGAGCCCCTATCGCGCCCACGCGCCGCGCCGCCGCTCAACTTGACTCGCCCTGGGCGGACGCCTAACGTAGCCCGAGCCGCTTGAACGGGTCACTGTCATCGACAGCCCCCGGAGCGGCAAACCACCACCTACTACGCACCCCTGGCGGGGTCGAATTCGGCATGCCCGAATTCGAATCCAGCGGCTCGATTATGAGTTGCACGGGATAAGCGCTAAAGTGGTGGAAGCCGAAAGGGAAAGCGCGAAAGCGAAGAACCGGAAAGCGAAGCGCGAAACACTCTGATAGAGTGGGAAACGCAAGAACGAAAGCCCGGAGGAAAGCCCGAGAGGGTGAGTACAAAGGAAGCGTCCG
>NZ_JBVHVT010000191.1:0-3355 GCF_055564695.1 Streptomyces sp. NPDC029014 | reverse complement strand
CTGCTACAGCCAGGCCGTGACCCGAGGGGTGACCTTGGCGCATCGGGACGTTACCCGCGCACGCGCCAGCAGCAACACGGTGCTGGTCGGCCCAACGTACTCGATGCCCTTCGTGAATCTGGAAGGCGACGTCATCCACTACAGCACCCTGGGCAGGATGATCCAAGGGGAACTGACCGCCTTAGCACTGCGCAGTATCGAACGGACCGGCACGTGGCAGCCGCTCGATGTGAAAAATATCACCCGCACGGGTGCAGTGATCTTGGTCGACCTGCATAACCCGGGAGGCCCGATTGCCATCGATACCGACTGGGTCGAGGCCATCGCCAACTATGGTTTCAGCTACTCCGACAGCACCGGCAGCGCCAGTGTTTCTCAGGTCACCGTTACCGGCCCCAGCCAGATCACCGTGACGCTGAGTGCGGCACCCACTGGCGCCAGCAAGGTCCTGCGCTACGGGCTCTCTGCGCAGGCGCCGGCCGATGCCAAGTGGTCGCCGTATCGCGGGCAGGTCTACTCGCCCAGCGGGGAGCGGTCACCGTTTGCTGCAATGGGCTTCGCCGTTCCCAGTGAAATTCGCTACTACCTGCCAATTTTTGAGGAGGCAATCGCATGAGTTCAATCCTTGCTCGCGGTGTCGCAACCGATCCCGACTTGCCCTACGACGGTCCGATGAAGACGTATCTGGCAGCGCTGCCGTCAACGCGGGCCTGGTATCAGATGGACCTGGAGCACGCCACGGTTGATGCTAATAGCGCCATCACCGGCGTCATTCCGGTTGGGACGGGTGTCCCGCTGACGCCGGCAGGCGCGAACCCTGGGCCTGAGATGTCCGCCGCATCTGCATATGGCGATTTTTCCGTCGCCAAGTATCCGAGCGTGGCACTCAGCCGCACCCTGTTGGGCACTGCTGCCTACTTCTCCGGAGTGTTTTCGATCCTGGCCTACTGCAGGCGCGGCGCGATCAGCGCGGTGGCCGCGCCCATCGTCCAGCCTGGTGGAACTGGCGGAACGATGACTGCGCTGCAGTGTGGTGCGGATGGCGCGTGGCAGGCATGGCACAAGAACAGCGGTCTGACCCTCACTGGCCCTGCGCCGCCCGATAGTTCTCCGCATCTGATCATCGCCAGCTTCGACGGAACGACGCTTCGCGCCCAGGTCGATGGTTATGCCCAGAGGTCTTCCGTTCCAACCGGCAATGTGCCGGCCGCAGCTGATTTCAGCATCGGCGGCAACAGCAACAACCGCTTCGTCGGCGACATCAGCGACATCGTCATCCTTGGAACGCCCATCCTTGAGGCTGGGCAAGCCGGCTTGCTTTCGCAGTGGCGCGCGTACTTCAACGAGACGTATGGCTGAAGACGTCCGGGCCGAAAACGGCGGTGGATCACGCCACGCGGGTCAACAGCTCCTCTCGGTTGTTCCGCGGCGTGTTAACCGCGCGGCTGACCCGGTAAGCCTCCATGGACGGGGGCGTGCTGGCCAGCAGCATGGCCATCGCGTCGTCGGCGCCGGCTGCGATCCAGTCATCGATCTGGCCGGCCTGCAGCCACACAGGCATGCGGTCGTGGATGTCGGCGGACACGCCGCTGCTGTCGCCGGTGATGATTGTGAAGGTGCCCAGGTTGCCGTCGGGCAGCAGGGGGCTGGTGTCCTCCCACAGGCCGGCGGCCAGTAGCGGCCCGGTGGCGTGGATGAACCACGGGTCCTTCTTCCCGTCCTCGGGGCTCACCGACCACTCGTAGTAGCCGGCCATCGGGATCACGCACCGGCGCTTCTTGAAGGCCGACCGGAAGGCGGGCTTGGTGGCCACCGTCTCGATCCGCGCGTTGATGGTCGAACCCTGCAGGCCCTTGGCCTTGGCCCAGAATGGCAGCAGGCCCCACGCCAGGCGGGTGACCTGCCGGCCTTCGCCGCGGTCCAGGATCACCGAGGCGCGCTGTGTCGGGGCAAGGTTGTAGCTGGGCTGGATCTCGGCCAGGCCGTGGGCAAGGTCAGCCAGCCCCGGCTGGCCGAAGTCGATCACGGGGAGCTGGACGAATCGGCCGCACATGGCCGGAGGGTAGCCCGGCCGGCCGTGCCCGGGGCGTGTAGGGACACCCCGACCCGACAGGGCGAGGTTGCCCGATGGTGTCGGCGGGGCAGGGCGGGCATCCTGACTTCGCCGGATCCGGGGCCTATGGCAGCTCAACCCGGGGGGCGCGTGAGCAGCGCCGCGCCGGCACAGGGTCGACTATGACTCGACTCTGCCCGAACGATTCAGGCAGGTCGCTGGCGCGTTCGCAGGATCTGCGACGGCCGGTCGTATCCTTCCGGCCATGCATTCCTCCCACGGCTTCCGCACCGCCCCGATCCCTGTTGGCTGGGTCCAGACCGGTGAGCGCTGGGCGCTCTGGTACAACGGCCGGGAGACGGCCAGCGTCACGCCCGATGGCGGTCCAGGGGTCCGGCTATGGATGGAAGGCCAGAAGATGTGGCAGGTGAAGGAAGTGCGCGCGGCCAATGTCCGGCAGGCGAAGCGGTACGCCGAGCGCTGGTGCGCCGCCAGGCTGTATCCGGAGATGCGCCTGCGCGCGGCCGTGGCTAGGTTGCTGGATGCCACCCCAAGCGAACCGCTTGAACCGCTGCCCGGCCTGCCGCCGACCTGTGAGCAGCAGCAACAGGCCCGGCGCCTGGCCGAGGCGACGGTCGCCGCTACGGCACGCGTCAAGGAAGCACTGGAGCCGCCCAAGCCGCCGGCAGCCAAGCCCCGGCCGAAGGACGCCCGCAAGGCCTGGGCCGGTCCGCGAAATGTCGAAAAATTTCAGCTTTGATGCGTTGATTTACGCGTTTGTTCTGCTAGACGCCGCCGTCTTTACATTGTTGCCAATGTGCGTAGTGATTCCCTTTTCTTTGTATATGCTCTCATAAACAATCTTGATGGCACATCGGTCTAGAGCTTGATAGACCGCATTCCACTCGTTCTCATTGTCGGAATGAATTTTAAGCATTTTTTGCTCGGCTCCTGCTGCGATGGCTGCGTCCTTTTCTAGGATCATCCAACTGTACTTGGTTCCCTTTGAGGTGCCTGCGCACAAGTGACTTGAAAACGAGTCTGATTCTTTCTCGATCAGTAGGTTGTAAGTCTCTCCGTCAAAAATGGCTTCAGCCTCTTTAAGGAATGCTGGGCCGAGACCATGATTCGACAGGTACAAGGACATGCTTGGTCCGTCAAGGATCGTGTTAAGTGCTGGCTTGGAGCTGAGGCGATTATGACTTCTTTGAAGGATGCTTGAATAAATCGTAGCGAAAAGAGCTAGCAGGGCGATGAAGGCAGAAATGATTGCCACCCAGTCAGACGATGAGAGTGTGTCTG
>NZ_JBVHVT010000190.1:0-3383 GCF_055564695.1 Streptomyces sp. NPDC029014 | reverse complement strand
GAGTTCTCAAGGAACGGACGCTTCCTTTGTACTCACCCTCTCGGGCTTTCCTCCGGGCTTTCGTTCTTCGTTTCCGACTCTATCAGACTCTTTCGTGTCCGATTCCCGGTCGAAGCGGGTTTCGCTTTCCAGGGCCTCGCTTTCGCGTTTCCCTTTCCGGCGAGACCGACTCTATCAGAGATTTTCCACCGGATTTCCCGGCTTCGGATTCCTGACCGAAGAGTCGACTGCACGCCCGAGGAATCAGATTCACCGGGTGTGAGGATCTTGCTGTGGGTTGTCGCCGAACTCTTCCGTTCCAGGCAACCGCTACATCCTACAACCTGCCCCAGTGGGTGTCAACGGCCGCCACACCACCCCCACCAGCCCCAGGCAGCCCGCGACTCCTGGGGCGCTGGCCAGCCGGCTACAGAGCGCCTTCGGGCAACGGGACCAGCCGCCAGGCCGTGGCCGGCATGCCGCACCGCGGGTTGCGAGGCCATGCCTGGCGCCCGGCCTTCGCCCACTTCGGCGGGGCTCCGACGACGATCGCCTGCGACCGGCCGCGACCGCCGTCCGCCGCCACGTCGCACCCGGCGAGCGGCCGGCTTCGCCGGCCACTACGCCTTCACATCGACGCCCTGGCCGCCGACCGGCCCACCGGTAAGGCCAGGGGCGAGCACCTGGCGCTGATCGTCCGCGACCACGTCCTGTCAGGCCGCTCCTGCTCGTCCGTCGCGGCTCGGGTGCCGCGAGGTCATCGGTGAACGGGCGGCCGAGGATCACGGGGTTCTCAAGCTCCTGCCGCCGCGGCAGCTGCGACAGAGGTCAAGGATTGCCTGGTCGCCTTCGACGGCAACCGCTACTCGGTACTACTCGGTGGGCGCCCGCAGGGTCCGCCCCCTGCCGGCCGCCCATCCCCGAGCCGTCGGCCGCGGTGCCCGCGTCGTCGACGAGACGCACTGGGCCGGTCTGCCCACCGGCGAGGGCGCCGGACCTCCACCAGCCACACCCTTTGTCGGCGTACTCCGAGGAAGGGCGTCAGATCCGGGTTGGCGGAAACTGGCCAATCCTCGTCGACCAGGACACTGGCGCATGCCGACTCGTGCAGGGGCCGAAAGAGTTCGCCACCCTCAGAGGCTCGTCGGCAGCTCGCAGTGCCCACTGGGCCGCCGGCCACGGACGGCGGCCGCACAGGTAGATGCGGTCTCCGTGGCGTGTCGTCGGCAGTCGTAGTGGCCAGCGACAGACGACAGCAGACTCCTGGCACCAGCCCCTCCCTCAGTGCATCAACAACGGCGCACTCTCATTCGTACGAGGCACGTTCACTTGTACGCCGACACCCCTGTGCTCGCTGGCCTCGTCACAAGCGCCTGCCGGCCATGAAGCCAGCCCACCCCGATGCAGGCCATGCTGAATCGGGCCGCCGTCAGTCAGGTCGAGGTCGGCCGCGGGCTCCGCCTCTCCGGTCCTGCCGGGCTTCACCTCGATCCAGCGCGGTGCAGCCCCGCCACAGCAGCCAGCAACCCCTCGGTGTGCTGGAAGCCTGGCGTGGCCGTCAGTCGTCCTCGAGCCGCTGGAAGACCGTGGAGAACTCATCGGTCTCGATCAGTCCGGCTATCACCTGACTCATGCTGTCGATACCGGGATCCCGAACGATCAGGCCGTCCGAGACCCAGAAGTAGCGGCCGCCGAGAGCCTCGCCGCTTCCTGCCCAGACCCTCTGGCTCATCGTGCGAGTGTGCCGGGGCGGCGTGTCCGGCTCAACCAGCTTCTGCAATGCCGGACCCGCGAAGGTGGCCGATTCCCCATGACCGCTGTCTAGCGTCGAGGGTGCCTACCCGGTGGCTGATGTCATGCCCATAGCACGCCGAAACCTTGACCACAGCGAGGTAGGCGAAGGGACGCCGGAGACCTCATCAGGTGGTGCAGCATTCGCGAAGCTGAAACCTTCCAGCCGGAACAGAACGACACCGAGATCGTCCAGCCCGTCCCACGACCGCTCCACGTGCGGACGTAACCGCTGAGCTTGCCGGTATCCGTCCCCGCCCAGAGCTCGGGCACCCGAGCCTCCCTCGTCGATCGGTTGGGAGCGTCCGCGGGCCGGGCGGCGGTGCGTGGGGCCAGCCGAACAGCCTCCCCCGCCGCCCGGCACAGCGGCTGGGAGCCGCAACCGCCGGTTGACGAATCGGCTCAAGGCCTGAGGCGGTCCTGCTGCACGTCGAAACAGACCAACCCCATGCACTCGGCGACGGCTGCCGCGTGGACCGACGCCTTCTCGGCCATGCTCCACCGCATCGGAAAGTAGATCAGCGGACCACTGGCCTCGCAAATCAGCGGGCCCGTGGACCAGGGCGAGGTGTCCTCGTCGTCTTCGGTGATGTCGCACCACCGGTCGAGAAGTGCTGCGACGTAGGCCGCTATGCGTTCGGACGGAGGCTGCTCCGACTCGCCGTCGACGTAGCGGTCGTACAGGTCGTCGAAGACCTGGCCGGCGGTCTCGTCATCCGCCGGCCGCTCGCCTTCCCAGACGGTTCAGGAGCGCCTGGTCGTTCAGGAGCGCCTGGCCGTGGGAGCCGCAGCGGGCATCGGGGCTCGGGCTTCGGTCGGTCAGAGGTTGACGCGCTTGAGGTAGACGCGGCTGCGGTGCGGGATGGTCTGGTACCAGAGCATCAGGTGCTCGTCCTCGTACGTACGCAGCCGCATCGGGTTCGGGTCCTCGCGCAGGCTGCCGTCTTTGGGGTCGATGCCCATGGACGCCAGATCCACCAGCCCGTCCATGACGGCGCCCACGAGTCCCCGCTGCGCGGACGGCATGTCCCCCAGGACCCACACCCGGCTGGGGTCGCACTCCCACGCCCACCCGTTGTCGCTCTCGACGCCTTCGCCCCGCGGGCTCACAGACCGATTTCCTGCTGCGCCTCGGCGAGGATGCGGCTGCTGGTCGCCATCGCGGCCTGGAACTCCTGCTCCGTGGAGGCGGGGTCGCCCGCGATGCGTTCTGCTTCGCGGAGGGCCGCGGCACGCGCCGGCCAGCGGTGGATCGCGACATGGGTGGCCCACTTGATGAGGAAGAACCGCAGGGGGTTGATCGCCCCTGTCTCGGCCGCCCGGTCGAAGGCCTCGTTGCACTCTCGGTCGAGCACGACGAGGCTCGCCATGTCGATCCGTCGTACGGCGTCCCGCAACGCTTCCCGCGTCATGGCCGGCTGGGGGACGAGCGGGCCGCCGTCTTCCACGTGCTGTGCTGTCATCGACTCCTCCGGGGAACGCGGCCAGGATACCGAGCGGGCCCCCTGTCTGCCGGTAAACGCAGAAAAGCCCCGCACCGAGCCCCTAAGGGCTGGTGCGGGGCTTCCCGCAATAATTGTTCGGCGGCGTCCTACTCTCCCACAGGGTCCCCC
>NZ_JBVHVT010000189.1:0-3384 GCF_055564695.1 Streptomyces sp. NPDC029014 | reverse complement strand
GGTGCCCTTGCCCTCCGCGTCCGACTTCTCCATGTGCGGTTCCAGATGGGCCACCGCGGTCTTCATCACCTCGGCCGACTGCAGCACGAACGGCAACTGCATCTGCCCGGAACCGAACAACTCGCCGACGACCTTCATGCCCTCCAGCAGCGTGTCGTTGACGATCTCCAGCGCCGGACGCGACTCCAACGCCGCATCGAGGTCGGCCTCCAGGCCGTTCTTCTCGCCGTCGATGATCCGCCGCTGGAGCCGCTCCTCCAGCGGCAGCGCGGCCAGTTCCTCCGCCTTGCCCGCCTTCAGGGACTTGGCGGTCGCTCCTTCGAAGAGGGCCATCAGTTTCTGCAGCGGGTCGTAGCCCTCGGAGCGCCGGTCGTAGATCAGGTCCAGGGCGGTGGAGACCTGCTCCTCGTCGAACCGGGCGATCGGCAGGATCTTCGACGCGTGCACGATCGCCGAGTCCAGACCCGCCTTGACGCACTCGTCCAGGAAGACCGAGTTCAGCAGGATGCGGGCGGCCGGGTTCAGACCGAAGGAGATGTTCGACAGACCGAGGGTGGTCTGGACGTCCGGGTGTCGGCGCTTCAGCTCCCGGATCGCCTCGATCGTGGCGATGCCGTCCTTGCGGGACTCCTCCTGACCCGTGCAGATGGTGAAGGTCAGGGTGTCGATGAGGATGTCGGACTCGCGGATGCCCCAGTTGCCGGTGAGGTCGGCGATGAGCCGCTCGGCGATGGCGACCTTGTGTTCGACGGTACGGGCCTGGCCCTCCTCGTCGATCGTCAGCGCGATCAGCGCCGCACCGTGCTCCTGCGCCAACCGGGTGACCTGGGCGAATCGGGAGTCGGGGCCGTCGCCGTCCTCGTAGTTGACGGAGTTGATGACCGCGCGGCCGCCCAGTTTCTCCAGGCCGGCCCGGATGACGGCCACTTCGGTCGAGT
The DNA here is from genome assembly GCF_055564695.1 of Streptomyces sp. NPDC029014. Classification (NCBI taxonomy): domain Bacteria; kingdom Bacillati; phylum Actinomycetota; class Actinomycetes; order Kitasatosporales; family Streptomycetaceae; genus Streptomyces; species Streptomyces sp. NPDC029014. Next base: position 2,446 of record NZ_JBVHVT010000189.1, on the reverse strand, counting down.
CCAGCACGATGGGCAGGGTGGAGGTGGTGGCGAAGCGGCCGGCCAGCTCCTCCATGTCCGCGACGCCGTCACGGCCGACGTAGTCCACGCACAGGTCGAGCATGTGCGCGCCCTCGCGGATCTGGTCGCGGGCCATCTCCACGCAGTCGTCCCACCGGGCTTCGAGCATGGCCTCGCGGAACTTCTTCGACCCGTTCGCGTTCGTCCGCTCACCGATCGCCATGTACGAGGTGTCCTGCCGGAACGGCACCGTCTGGTACAGGGAGGCGGCCCCGGCCTCGGGGCGGGGCTCGCGGGCGGTCGGGGCGAGGCCGTTGACCCGCTCCACCACCCGGCGCAGGTGCTCGGGGGTGGTACCGCAGCAGCCGCCGATCAGGGAGAGTCCGTACTCCCGGACGAAGGTCTCCTGGGCGTCGGCCAGCTCGGTCGGGGACAGCGGGTAGTGCGCGCCGTCCTTGGTGAGCACCGGCAGGCCCGCGTTCGGCATGCAGGAGAGGGGGATGCGGGCGTTGCGGGCCAGGTAGCGCAGGTGTTCGCTCATCTCGGCCGGGCCGGTGGCGCAGTTCAGGCCGATCATGTCGATGCCCAGCGGCTCCAGCGAGGTCAGGGCCGCACCGATCTCGGAGCCCAGCAGCATCGTCCCGGTGGTCTCCACCGTGACGGAGCAGATCAGCGGGACGTCGACGCCCAGCGCCTCCATGGCGCGACGGGCGCCGATGACGGAGGCCTTGGTCTGGAGGAGGTCCTGGGTGGTCTCCACCAGCAGCGCGTCGGCGCCGCCGGAGATCAGGCCCTCGGCGTTGGTCTGGTAGGCGTCGCGCAGTGTGCCGTACGGGATGTGGCCGAGGGTCGGCAGCTTCGTGCCGGGGCCCATGGAGCCGAGGACCCAGCGCTGCCGGCCGGTCTCGGCGGTGAACCGGTCGGCCACCTCGCGGGCCACCCGGGCGCCCGCCTCGGACAGCTCGAAGTTCCGCTCGACGATCTCGTACTCGGCGAGGGCACTGTGGTTCGCGCCGAAGGTGTTGGTCTCGACGCAGTCCACGCCCGCGGCAAAGTACGCCTCGTGCACCGAGCGCACGATGTCGGGCCGGGTCACGTTCAGGACCTCGTTGCAGCCCTCCAGCTGCTGGAAGTCCTCAAGGGTGGGATCCTGCGCCTGGAGCATCGTTCCCATGGCCCCGTCGGCGACGACCACGCGGGTCGCGAACGCCTCCCGGAGGGCGTCCGCCCGTTCCTGGCTCATGCCGACTCCCCCAGCACCGGGCCCAGCAGCCGGGCCGAGTCCGGCCCGTACGCCGTGGCCACCGTCTGCCGCAGCAGGCTGCGGTCGACCTCGTAGTCCTGCGGGCCGACGGCCCGGAGCACCAGGGCCGCCATCGCGCAGCCCAGGTGCGCGGCCGTCTCCAGCGGGAGCTGCCGGCCGGCCGCCGCGAGGAACCCGGACCGGAAGGCGTCGCCGACGCCCGTCGGATCCAGCGTGGGCACGTCGGGAACGGCCGGTACGGTGATCGCGGGCGCGCCCTTGCGCTCGATGCGGACGCCGTCGGCGCCCAGGGTGGTCACCCACGTGCCGACCCGGTCGAGGACCTCCTGCTCGTCCCAGCCGGTGCGCTCGCGCAGCAGCGCGGACTCGTACGCGTTGGTGAACAGCCAGCGCGCGCCCGTGACGAGCTCCCGCACCTCGTCGCCGTCGAGGCGGGCGAGCTGCTGGGAGGGGTCGGCGGCGAACGCGATGCCCAGGTCGCGGCACTGCCGGGTGTGGCGGACCATCGCGGCCGGGTCGTTGGGGCAGACCAGCACCAGGTCGACGGGGGCGTCGCCCGGGCCGGTGAGGGTGCGCAGGTCGATCCGGTCCGCCTCCGCCATGGCGCCGGTGTAGAAGGAGGCGATCTGGTTGGCGTCCCGGTCCGTCATGCACATGAAGCGGGCGGTCTGGCGGGTGGCGGAGACGTGGACACCACTGGTGTCGACGCCGTGCTCCTTCAGCCAGACCTCGTACTCCTGGAAGTCGACGCCCACCGCCCCGGCGAGGACCGGGGCGAGGCCCAGTCCGCCGAGTCCGTAGGCGATGTTGGCCGCCACGCCGCCCCGCCGTACCTCGAGGGAGTCCACGAGGAAGGACAGCGAAACGTGTTCCAGCTGGTCCGGCAGCAGCTGGTCGACGAACCGGCCCGGGAAGGCCATGAGGTGATCCGTGGCAATGGATCCGGTCACCGCGATGCGCACGTGGTCTCCTGATCGGGTCGGGTTGAACGCCGGTGTTCCGCTCGTCGGCGGGGGGCGGCGGCGTGGGCGGTCGTACGGGCGGTCAGCGGGCGGCCGCGGCCTTGAGCTGCTCGGCGCGGTCGGTACGCTCCCAGGTGAAGTCCGGCAGCTCGCGGCCGAAGTGGCCGTAGGCGGCGGTCTGGGCGTAGATCGGGCGCAGCAGGTCGAGGTCGCGGATGAT
>NZ_JBVHVT010000188.1:0-3402 GCF_055564695.1 Streptomyces sp. NPDC029014 | reverse complement strand
CCGTTTCATTTAGTATGCTAATTCATACATGCCACCTAGATGCGTATCTGCCCCCCTCCCCCCCCCCCCCCCCCCGGGAGTGCGCGGCGGGACGGGGCCCGCGGACGGCGGTCAGGCGTCGAGGATCTGGCCCTCGCGCTTGACGACGGGCGGCTCGACCGACCACGGGAACTCGATCCAGTCGTCGGTGCGCTTCCACACGTACTCGCACTTCACGAGGGAGTGCGACTTCTCGTAGATGACGGCGGAGCGGACGTCGGCGACGGTCCCGACGCAGAAGTCGTGGACGAGCTTCAGCGTCTTGCCGGTGTCGGCGACGTCGTCGGCGATCAGGACCTTCTTGTCGGAGAAGTCGATCGCGTCCGGGACCGGCGCCAGCATGACCGGCATCTCCAGCGTGGTGCCCACGCCGGTGTAGAACTCCACGTTCACGAGGTGGATGTTCTTGCAGTCGAGGGCGTACGCCAGCCCGCCCGCGACGAAGACGCCACCGCGGGCGATGCTCAGGATGATGTCGGGCTCGTAGCCGTCCTCGGCGATCGTCGTCGCCAGTTCCCGGACGGCACGGCCGAAGCCCTCGTAGTTCAGGGATTCGCGTACGTTGCTCATGCCTCGTGCCTCACCTGGGTGCGGTGGAAGTTCTGGAAGGAGCGCGACGCCGTCGGCCCGCGCTGGCCCTGGTACCGCGACCCGTACCGCTCGCTCCCGTACGGGAACTCGGCGGGCGAGCTGAGCCGGAACATGCACAGCTGCCCGATCTTCATGCCGGGCCACAGCTTGATCGGGAGGGTGGCGAGGTTCGACAGCTCGAGCGTGACGTGGCCGGAGAAGCCGGGGTCGATGAACCCGGCGGTGGAGTGCGTCACGAGTCCCAGGCGGCCCAGGCTGGACTTCCCCTCCAGGCGGGAGGCGATGTCGTCGGGCAGCGAGATGACCTCGTAGGTCGATGCGAGCACGAACTCGCCGGGGTGCAGGATGAACGCCTCGTCGCCCTCCGGCTCGACCATCCGGGTCAGGTCCGGCTGCTCGATGGCGGGGTCGATGTGGGCGTAGCGGTGGTTCTCGAACACCCGGAAGTAGCGGTCGAGACGCACGTCGATGCTGGAGGGCTGCACCATCGACTCGTCGAACGGGTCGATGCGCACCCGTCCGCTGTCGATCTCGGCCCGGATGTCTTTGTCAGAGAGAAGCACGTCCCGAGGATACGCAGAGCGCGCGAGCCACCCCCAATCGAGAGCGGGCGCCCGCGCGCCCGGCCGTCTACCGCTTGCCGGCATCCCCCACGGGGACGGCGTGCCTCAGGCGCGCGCACCGCGGGCACCGCAGCAGCCGGCCCGGGCCGATCCGGCCGGCACCGAGGTGCTGCAGCGGAAACGAAGCGGTACTGAACACATGCCCCTCGGCACAACGGACGACGGTGTTCTCCATCGAGGTCCTTTCCCCAACCTGCCGTACTACGACGAATCGCCACATTAGGGGATGTTCGGAACCCGCTCCAGCGCGCCACTCCCGCGGCCCGCCGCACCGGTACGTTACGCCCCAACTCCCGCCCGCACGACCGTCGGTGCACCGCACAAGCAACGACGACCCCGCGGATGATTCACCGGGGGTCGATCATGGGGTAGAGTGTGCAACGGTACCGCTCCAGTCACCTGGAGCGTCCTGCGGATGTAGTTTAATGGTAGAACATGAGCTTCCCAAGCTTATAGCGCGGGTTCGATTCCCGTCATCCGCTCCACAGCAAAGCCCCAGGTCACAGACCCGGGGCTTTCGTGTTGCCGAGAACCCCTCCACCCCTCCCGCGCCGGACGCCCCGGCACACGCGGGCGGGCATGAGCACGTTCCCGGGCGCCCTCGCCGGTCAGGCGTGCTCGTCCGATGGCTGTCGGGCAGGTTGGACCGACCAGCTCGGCGGCGCGTCGCCGCCCGAGTCCTCGTCGCGCTCCGCGTCGGCGGATGTCCCGTGGATCTTGCCCGACGCGTGGTGCACCGGCGCGTACACGGCGTAGAGCTGCAGGGTCTCGTCGCCGATGTTGGTGACGTTGTGCCACGTGCCGGCGGGTACGAAGATCGCCCAGCCGTCCTCGACCTCCTGGTCGAAGTCGAGTCGATCCTTCGCGCTGCCCATCTGGACGCGGCCCCGGCCCGCGTCGAGTCGCAGGAACTGGTCGGTCTCCGGGTGCGCCTCCAGGCCGATGTCCTCGCCCACCGGGATCGACATGAGGGTCAGCTGAAGGTACTTCCCGGACCAGGCGACCGCGCGGTAGTCCGTGTTCTCGAGCGTCGCCTTCTCGAGGTCGAAGCTCTGGGGTTCCGGCCCGATGTCCTTGATGGTCATACGTCTCTCCCGGTCAACGAGGGCGGTACACGGCCGCAGTCTTTGCGCCGGCCCGCGCCAACCATCTCAGAGCCCAGGGCTCTTCCGGCGACAAGCACGCGAGCCGGTCGCCATCCGGCTGCGAACCCGATCGGCCGGCTTCGGCCGCGAGAGCCCCGATGGCGCAGATCGTCACCCGCCTGCCCTCGGCGCCCGAGGCCGGGGTCGCATCGTGATCCGGGCGAGATCGAGCGGACCGGGAGGTGCGGTGGTGGCTGGTTCTCGTCTTCGGGCAGGACACCCTTGTCACCCTGGGGCGGTTGGCCTTCGAACTCAGCCCGCTCGGCGCCCGCCCCCACCGCGCCGCACCCGACCCCAGGGCAGCGTGATATCCCCTTCGCCCGCAGGGGACTTGGGCCCCGGATCGCGCTCCGTTCCAAGAAGTCGGCACACCATCCGTTAAGGATTCGCTAAAAGAATCCGCCCCCCTGGGGGCCGACGCGGCCCGAGGCCGCCGGGAGCGTCACAGTTCGGTACAAGAGGCAGCAGATAACACCGGATGTGCCGAGCTTGCGGGCTATTGGTCCAGGGATTGCAAGGGAGAGTCCGGCTCTCGCCGAGCTTTCCACCACGATCCGGATGCCGGAGAGGATGACCAGTTCATCGCAGAGCTTCTCCACCAGGTCGAGCTGGTGACTGGAGAACAGGACGGGGACGCCGTCGTCGCTGCAGGAGCGGATCAGTCCGCTGAGTGCGTCGACGGCTTCCGGGTCGAGACCGGAGAACGGCTCGTCCAGGACGAGGGCTTCCGGTCGGTGCACGAGCGCGACGGCGATCTGAGCGCGCTGCTGGTTGCCCAGCGAGAGGTCCTCAAGCTTGTCGGCAGGACCGCCCACAGAGACGGATCCAGGTGCTCCAGACCGGCGGGGACGCCCGGCGAATCACCTCGGCCGCGACCCGACCTGTTGGGGCTTCCGGTCGGCGCATTCCCGCGGGAGCGCCGGTGGGGGGGGGGGGGGGGGGGGGGGGGACACACAAAGGAGGAGAGCGACGAAGAGAGACACCCCCAGACTGGGGGTGGGTGG
>NZ_JBVHVT010000187.1:0-3679 GCF_055564695.1 Streptomyces sp. NPDC029014 | reverse complement strand
CCGACGCCCCGATCATCACCACCGACGCCCGCCACCGGGCCGACGCCAAGAGCGCGCTCATCACCCTGGTCGAGCACGCCCTCATGGCACGGCTGAAGTAGTTCGGCCTGCCGTGCGGACCGGGAGGGCGGGCTGTGTCGTACGACACGGCCCGCCCTTCTCGTTCATAACGTTTCGACAGAGAATTGCCGGCGCCCCTGCACACGGCGCGTTCGGGCGGTACCGCTGCGCGCACGTGCGGCCCGTTATTTGCCGCCGCTCGCTCTTTATGTCCGTTTTACGTGTGTCGCAGGTCTCTGGGACCGGCCGAATCCAACTGTTTGGAACACGGCCCTTGACCATGCTGGAATTCAACTAACTAGCTAGTAGCACCGCCGAGAGGTTGTTGGTCGAGTGAGGCGAAGCAACTCGAGCCCCGCGGATGAACCCGCGCGCGGCAACTTCACCCCGCCGCAGCGTGCGGCCGCGTCGCCCGTCGACGCGCCCGTGGAACCGGCGCCGAAGAGCGGCAGCACCAGCAGGTTCTCGCCCCGCAACTGGCGTGTGGCGACCCGTCTGAACGCCATCCTGCTCGTGCCGGTCCTCGTGGGCCTGGTCATGGGCGGCTTCCAGGTGAAGGGCTCGCTCGACACCTGGAACGAGGCCAAGGACGCCGAGAAGACCGTCCGCATCGTCCAGGCGGCGGCGGAGTACGGCCAGGCGCTGCTCAACGAGCGCGACCTCACGGCCGAGCCGCTGCTGAAGGGCGACACGGGCAACGCCGCCGTCACCAAGGCCTACGAGGCCACGGACACGGCGAAGGCGAAGTTCGCGGAGGCCGTCAAGGACCTGCCGAAGAACCAGGGCCTGGAGCGGCGCCTGCAGCTCTTCCGCCAGGAGGAGCCCAAGCTGGAGGCGGTCCGCAAGACGGCCTACAAGGCTCCCGAGACGGCGAAGAAGGCCCTTCCCAACCAGGCGGGCCCCATCCCGACCGAGGACGGTTACCTTCTCGTCCAGCACTACCTCATGCAGTTCTCCAACGAACTGGGCCTGGGCACCGGCAATGTGACCAGCTACGGCCGCATGGTCTACGCGATCGAGCTGGCCAAGGCCGCCGAGTCGCTCCAGCGCGCCATCGGCACGCACCTGCTGGTCCGGCCGAACGAGAACGAAGAGGTCCGCAAGGCCCAGCTCGTCGCCTTCTCCTCGTACGCGTACCTCGAGGAGATCGCGGTCGGCGAGTACATCGCCGCGGGCACCGACGAAGACGTCAACCGCTTCAAAGACGTCATGCAGAAGAAGTCCCAGGACGGGGCCGCGAAGCTCGCCGCCGCGAAGGCGCAGGCCGAGCAGACCGGCGCCCCGTTCAAGTCCCCGACCCCGGTCAACGGCTCGGTGCTCACGGGCATGACCGAGGCGATAGCCGGCGGCGACAAGCCCGCCGCCCTGGCGAAGAACGGCGTCACGCCGGCCGCCTGGCAGGCCGGTGCCACCGCCAAGTTCGAGGGCTACGCCGAGATCGAGAAGGACCTCCTCGACAAGGCCGTCAAGGACACCGTCGTGATCTCCGACGACGCCCGCAACGTCGCCATCTGGACCGGCGCCGCCGTGGTCGTGGCCCTGCTCGCGGCGTTCATCCTGGCCGGCATGGTGGCCCGCCAGATGAGCCGCTCGATGCGCCGCCTGCGCTCCGCCGCCTTCGACGTCGCCGAGCAGCGCCTGCCGATGCTCGTCGACCAGCTCTCGCGCACCGACCCGGGCAAGGTCGACACCCGCGTCGCGCCGATCCCGATCGACTCCCAGGACGAGATCGGCGAGGTCGCCCGCGCCTTCGACCAGGTCCACCGGGAGGCCGTCCGGCTCGCCGCCGAGCAGGCGCTCCTGCGGGGCAACGTCAACGCGATCTTCACGAACCTCTCCATACGCAACCAGTCGCTGATCGAGGGCCAGCTGAGCCTGATCACCGAGCTGGAGAACAACGAGGCCGACCCGGACCAGCTGGAGAACCTCTTCCGCCTGGACCACCTGGCCACCCGTATGCGCCGCAACGGCGAGAACCTCCTCATCCTCGCGGGCGAGGAGCCGGGCCGCCGCTGGGACCAGCCGGTGCCCCTCGTCGACGTGCTGCGCGCCGCCTCCTCCGAGGTGGAGCAGTACGAGCGCATCGAGCTCTCGAACATCTCCGAGGCGGAGATCCACGGCCGGGCCGTGACCGACCTCGTGCACCTGCTCGCCGAGCTGCTGGAGAACGCCACCACGTTCTCCTCCCCGCAGACCAAGGTCCGGGTCAACGCCACGCGTCTGCCGGACGGCCGCGTCATGGTCGAGATCCACGACAAGGGCATCGGTCTGACCGCCGAGGACTTCGCGGACATCAACCACAAGCTGGCCAACCCGCCGACCGTGGACGCCGCGATCTCGCAGCGCATGGGTCTCTTCGTGGTCGGCCGCCTGGCGGACCGGCACCACATCCGCGTCCAGCTGCGCCCGTCGGGCGAGGCGGCCGGTACGACGTCGCTCATCATGCTCCCGGACGCCATCACCCACGGTGGCGGTGGCGAGGGCATCCCGGACGACGAGTTCACCGTCTCCTCGATGATCCCGCAGCAGCAGGTCCAGCAGGCCGCGCCGCTGCGCACGGCGGCCGAACTCGGCTTCGACGACTCCCGTTACGACGGTCAGGGCGCCGAGGGCGGCCTGGACGCGGTCGGCCGCTCCCTCGGCCAGCAGGAGCGTCGTGCGGCGCTGGAGGCGCAGCTGCACCAGCCGTCGCCCGCGGCCGGGGAGTACGCCGCGCAGCAGGAGTATGCGGAACCGCAGCCCGAGCACGGCTACCAGCAGTACCCGGAGTACGAGCAGCAGCCCGCGCAGGGCTACGACGCTGGGTACGACGAGCAGCAGGCTCACGCGGACCAGCAGGGCTACGAGGCCTACCCGCAGCAGGACTACACCTATGCGGAAGCGGGCTACCAGCAGCCCCAGCAGGACGCACAGGGCTACGACAACGGCTACGCTGCCCAGTCGGGGCATGCGGAGTGGCCCGAGCAGAACACGTACTCCGACGGCTACCAGCAGGAGTACGGGACTGAATCGGAACCCCCGGCCGCTCCCGAACCCGCCGCGGACCGCGTAGGCTTCGATCGTCCGGGCGCCGCTGCCGACACCGGTCACGAAATGACCGGAGCGGGCCTGCCGCGCCGCGGCAGCCAGCAGCAGTGGCAGCCGGCGCAGCAGGAAGCGGAGTCCCCCGGGTCCCTCTTCGAACAGCGGTCGCCGCGACAGCAGCAGCCCGCCGATTCGGAGCGGGGCGAGGAGACCGGCACCGGCTGGCGCTCGAAGAACGACGAGCGCTGGCAGCAGGCCGGGAAGCTCCGTGAGCCGAAGGCGGGCGGGGTCACCGCGTCCGGTCTGCCTCGGCGGGTGCCCAAGGCCAACCTGGTCGAAGGTTCTGCGGAGACGACTCCGCAGGACGGCCCCCAGGTCTCCCGGGCTCCGGAGGACGTGCGCGGCAGGTTGAGCAACCTGCGGCGCGGTGTCCAGCAGGGCCGGAGCGCGGGTACTGAGCAGTCAAGTAACAGCTATGACCAGGAGCGTTAGTGTGAGCCCGATGAGCCAGGCGGCACAGAACCTGAACTGGTTGATCACCAACTTCGTGGACAACACCCCCGGGGTGTCCCACACGGTGGTGGTCTCCGCCGAC
>NZ_JBVHVT010000186.1:0-3693 GCF_055564695.1 Streptomyces sp. NPDC029014 | reverse complement strand
TCGGCGTCAAGCTGACCACCCTGCGCCCGGAGCAGGCCGCGTACATCGGCGTCGACGTCGACGGCCCGTACAAGCCGGACCACTACCGCTACTGATCCACCGCCGCAGGTCCCCGCGGATCCGCAGCACCGAGGCAGGCCCCCGGCACCCGTGCCGGGGGCCTGCCCCGTACGACCCCACGGGTGCGTGCGCACGCACGCACGCCAGCCAGCAAGGACCCCGCCCATGCCCCGCGGCCGCTACTCGCTCCACGACCCCCACGACGGCACCCCGCTCGGCGAGGAGCACTTCAACTGCGCCCCGGGCCCCTCCGGTTGGCGCTACGTCTCCCAACTGACCGGCCCCGACGGCGACCACCGCGGCTCGGTCGACCTCGCCGTCGACGAACTCGGCCGCCCCATCCGCCTCGAAGTCAACGCCGCGAGCTGGCAGGTCCGGGGCGCCGCCATCGACGGCGTCACCTGGGTCCGCTCCGACCCCGCCGGCACCGCGGCCACCGAGGGCAACGTCCGCGCGGCCGCCTTCACCGGCACCTCGCCCGCCTTCCTCGTCGCCACCGCCCGCCTGCTGCGCCCCGAGCTCGGCGCGGCCGCCACCCGGGTCCGGCTCGTCGCCCTCACCGACCCGGTGCTGGCGCCCCGTACGGTCGACCAGGCGTGGGCCCTCGTCGGGCGGACGGAACACGCGACGGACAGCGGGTCGCTCGTCGTGGACGAATACCGGGTCACCGCCCTGGACACCGGAGAGGTGCACACCGTCCACCTGGCCGGGGACGTGGTCCTGTCGGCCCCCGGCATCGAGCTCGAACACCTGGAGACCCCGCCGTCGACGTTCCCGCCGGAGGCCTGACCGGGCCGGCGTCGCCGCCCCTCTGCCCCGGTCAGTACTCCTCGTCCGGGAACCCCCACCGGACCACGGGCTGCGCGTCCGGCGCGACCGCGGCGACCGTCGCCGCGAAGGACTTCTCGAACGCCGGCCGCCAGAGGTAGGAACGCGAGACGCACAGCGGGATGTCCGACTCCCCGGAGACGAAGTACGCGCCGTCGTCGTCCACGGCCACGCCGAGGGTGACCTGGTTCTCGATGCATTCCTCGTATATCAGCTGCGTCAGGGCCCGGACGACCGCCCAGGCCTGCGGCTCGTCGGCGACGCCGGTGACGTCGAATGCGAGATCGATGTTGACTGACATGGCGGCAGCGTAGGCGGCCCCGCCGACAGCCCTACGCGGGCGGGGCGAAGCCCGTCTTCCGCACCGGCTCGCCCCCGGACGGCGCCACGGGCGCCGGCGCGGGCATCGGCCCGGCTGCCGGCAGGTGCGCGGGTGCCGACCCGGGAGCAGGCGTGGGCGCCGGGGCGGGGGCTGCCGCAGGCGCAGGTGCGTGCCCCGCGGACGCCACCACGGGCGGCCAGAACGCACCGGGCGCCCCCGCCGCCCCGCCGGGCAGGACCCCCGGCGCGCCCGGCCCCGCGGCGAACGCCCGGGCCGCGTCCCGTGACTGCCGCTCGTGCACCACCGCCATCAGGAACGCGGCCGCGGGCACCCCCGCCGGTGCCGGCGCCCCCGTACGCGCCACCACGTCGTCCGCCAGCTTCGCCGCCATCGCGGCACCCACCTGCGGGTCCAGCTGGTGCATCCGGGTCAGGTACTGCCGTACCGCCAGCCACAGCCCTTCCGGCACGCCCGACAGGTCGAGCGCCGTGAACCGCCCGGCCAGCCACGGCGGCGGCGCCGGCACCGGCATCGCATGCGTCACCGGCACCCGCTCGCGTATGACCAGCGTCCCCCCGAAGACGTCCCCGAGCCGTCGCCCCCGCGCCGACACCAGCGAGGCGATGCACGCCACCGAGCCGAAGGTGAGCAGCAGCTCCACGACCCCCATGGCCCCGCGGACGAGCGCGTGGCGGAACCGGACCGGCCCGCCGTCGTCCCGGACCACCCGCAGCCCGCAGGCCAGCTTGCCGAGCGACCGCCCGTGGCTGAGCGTCTCCACCGCGATGGGTACGCCGACCAGCACCAGCAGGAAGCTCGCGACGGCGACCGCGGCCTGCGCGGCCTCGTCCAGGGAGGCGGTCGCGTAGGTCAGCGCGATGGTGATGAGGAGATAGCCGGTGACGTACACGAACAGATCGAGGACGAAGGCCAGCGCCCGGCTCGGTAGCCGCGCGGGCCTCAGCCCCAGGACGACCGCGTCCCCCGTCACCAGATCGCTCACCGCTGCACACCCTTCCCGTGACCGGACCCACCCCTCGATCACCCAGTCTGCCAAGCTGACCCGGGAAGAAGTAGCGCCGAAGCACGGCCGGCAGCAGGGGCCAGGGGCAGGGGGAGCGGCAACCGCATGGATCTCGACGTCTTCGTCACGGCCCACCGGGCGGAATGGGAACGCCTCGAACAACTGCTGGGCCGCGGCCGCCGGCTGACCGGCGCCGAGGCCGATGAGCTCGTCTCGCTGTACCAGCGGACCGCCACGCACCTCTCCCTGATCCAGTCCGGCAGCCCCGACCCGGTGCTCACGGGCCGGCTCACGCAGCTCGTGGCCCGGGCGCGGGCGACCGTGACCGGCACCCGCCGCGCGAGCTGGCGCGATGCCGCCCGTTTCTTCACCGTGGGCTTCCCCGCCGCGGTCTACCGCAGCCGCCGCTGGTGGATACCGACGGCACTGCTCTCCACCCTGCTGGGCGTGCTGATCGGCTGGTGGATCGCGACGCATCCCGAAGTACAGTCGGCGATCGCCGCGCCGGAGGAGCTGAAGGCCCTCACGCGGCCCGGGGGCGAGTACGAGACGTACTACTCCAGCCACCCGGCGGCCTCGTTCGCCGCCAAGGTGTGGACGAATAATGCCCAGGCGGCCGCGATGTGCCTGGTCCTGGGCGCGTTCCTGGGGATCCCCGTGCTCTGGATCCTGTTCCTGAACATGGTCAACCTGGGGGTCGGCATCGGCCTGATGACCTCCGCCGGCCGGCTGGACGTGTTCCTCGGCCTGATCCTGCCGCACGGCCTGCTGGAGCTGACGGCGGTGTTCGTGGCCGCCGGAACGGGCCTGCGCCTCGGCTGGACCGTCATCGACCCGGGCCCCCGGACCCGCCGCGCCGCCCTCGCCGAACAGGGCCGGGCCGCCCTCGGCATGGCCGTCGGCCTCGCGGTCGTCCTGTTCGTCTCGGGCCTGATCGAGGGCTTCGTGACCCCGTCCGGCCTGCCCACCTGGGCGCGCATCGGCATCGGCGTCGCCGCGGAGGCACTGTTCCTGACCTACGTCTACGTACTGGGCGGGCGGGCCGCACGGGCCGGCGAGGTGGGCGACGTGGAGGCCGCCGACCGCACGGCCACGCTCCCCACGGCCGCCTGATGTGCGTGGAGGGCTGCCGAGCTGCTAGGCTCCTCGTCTGTCCCGGAAAGACTGTTGACACGGTCGGAACGGGGAGGTAGATTCGAACGGTTGCCTCGAACTGGACAGTTCGGCAGCGACGGTTTAATATCTACTTCGCCCCCAAGGAATCCAATTCCCGTGGGGCGCAGCCGACTCCTCATTCAGGAATCCGAAGCCGGGAAATCCGGTGGAAAACTTCTGATAGAGTCGGAATCGCCGGAAAGGGAAAGCGCGAAAGCGAAGAACCTGGAAAGCGAAGCGCGAAACACTCTGATAGAGTGGGAAACGCAAGAACGAAAGCCCGGAGGAAAGCCCGAGAGGGTGA
>NZ_JBVHVT010000185.1:0-4194 GCF_055564695.1 Streptomyces sp. NPDC029014 | reverse complement strand
TGGACTGGTCGGCCGGCGACGTGGCCCTGCTCACCGAGTCCGTGGACTGGCCGGAGACCGGCCGTCCGCGCCGCGCCGGCATCTCCTCCTTCGGCCTGAGCGGCACCAACGCCCACACGATCATCGAGGAAGCCCCGGCCGAGGACGGCGACGACACCGGGCCCGAGCCGCTCGCCGCCGACGCCGCGCCCCTCCTCCCGTTCGTCGTCACGGGCAAGAACGCGGCCGGACTGCGCGCCCAGGCGGAGCAGCTCGTGTCGTGGCTGACCGAGAGCCTGCACGTCGCCACCGCCGACACCGCCTACTCCCTCTCCGCCGGCCGCTCGGCGTTCGAGTCGCGTGCGGTCCTGCTCGCCGACCCCGCCAACCGGGACGCGGTCGTCGACGGCCTCCGGGGCCTCGCCGCCGGTGAGCCGCTGCCCGGCCTGGTGCAGGGCACCGTCTCGGAGGGCGGGCTCGCCTTCCTCTTCACCGGGCAGGGCAGCCAGCGCCCCGGCGCGGGCCGGGAGCTGTACGACGCCTTCCCGGTGTTCGCGGACGCCCTGGACGAGGCGTGCGCGCGGTTCGACTCCCAGCTCGAACTCCCGCTGAAGGACGTGCTGTTCGGTTCCGATGCCGCCGTGCTGGACCGGACGGAGTACACGCAGCCGGCACTGTTCGCGGTCGAGGTGGCGTTGTTCCGGCTCGTGGAGAGCTGGGGCGTGCGGCCGGACTTCCTCGCCGGTCACTCCATTGGTGAGATCGCCGCCGCGCACGTGGCGGGTGTCTTCTCGCTGGACGACGCGTGCACGCTGGTCGCGGCCCGCGGCCGGCTGATGCAGGCCCTCCCCGCCGGCGGCGTGATGATCGCCGTGCAGGCGTCGGAGGACGAGGTCCTGCCGCTGCTGACCGACGCCGACCGGGTGAGCATCGCCGCGGTCAACGGCCCGCAGTCGGTCGTGGTCGCGGGCGACGAGGACGCGGCGGTCGCCGTCGCGGAGGCGTTCGCGGCCGAGGGCCGCAAGACCAAGCGGCTGACGGTCAGCCACGCCTTCCACTCGCCGCACATGGACGGCATGTTGGACGACTTCCGCCAGGTGGTGGCCGGGCTGTCCTTCGCCGCTCCGCGGATCCCGGTCGTGTCCAACCTGACCGGCGCCCTCGTCTCCGACGAGATGGGGTCGGTGGACTTCTGGGTGCGGCACGTCCGCGAGGCGGTCCGTTTCCTCGACGGCGTTCGCGCCCTCGAAGCCGCCGGTGTCACCACGTTCGTCGAGCTCGGGCCGGACGGCGTGCTGTCCGCCCTTGCCCAGGAGTGCCTGACGGGCCCCGCCGACGTCGCCTTCGTGCCGGTCCTGCGTGTGGCGCGTGTCGAGGCGGAGACGGCCGTCACCGCTGTGGCCCGGGCGTTCGTGCGGGGCGTCGCGGTGGACTGGTCCGCGCTCTTCGCCGGCACGGGCACCCGGCGGGTGGCGCTGCCGACGTACGCCTTCCAGCGGCAGCGGTTCTGGCCGGAGACGGCCCTGTCGGACGGCAGCACCGCCCCGGCCCGGGCCGCGGACGCGGTCGACGTCCGGTTCTGGGACGCGATCGAGCGGGGCGATCTGGCCGCCCTGCTGGCCGAGCTGGAGGTGGACGACGAGGCGAGCTTCAGCGAGTTCGTCCCCGCCCTGTCGGCCTGGCGCCGGCAGAACCAGGAGCAGGTGCAGGCCGACGGCTGGCGCTACCGGGTGCAGTGGAAGCCGCTGACGGCGCCCGCGTCGTCCGAGCTGCCGGGCGCCACGTGGATCGCCGTCATCCCTGCCGCCCACGCTGACGACGCCCTGGTCGACCCCGTGGTGGGTGCACTGTCCGGGCGGGGCGCCGAGGTCCGTCAGGTGGTCGTCGAGGCCGGGGCCGATCGTGCCGCTGTGGCCGGTCTGCTGGCCGGGGTCGAGGGCGTCGCGGGTGTGGTGTCGCTGCTGGCGCTGGACGAGGCCGCCGGTGTGGTGGCTACGGCCGTGTTGGCGCAGGCGTTGGGTGATGCCGGGGTGGAGGCGCCGCTGTGGTGCCTGACCCGTGGTGCGGTGAGCGTGGGTCGTTCGGACCGGCTGGTGTCGGCGGTGCAGGCCCAGGTGTGGGGTCTGGGCCGGGTGGCCGCGCTGGAACTGCCCGGACGCTGGGGCGGTCTGGTCGACCTGCCCGAGGTCTGGGACGAGCGGGCGATGGGCCGGCTGGTCGGTGTGCTCGCCGGTGGTGTCGCGGGGGAGGACCAGGTCGCGGTCCGGTCCTCCGGGGTCTTCGGACGCCGGCTCGTACGGGCGGCCCGCAGCGCGGGCGCCGAGTCCTGGTCGCCGTCCGGCACGGTGCTCGTGACCGGTGGAACCGGGGCCCTCGGCGGGCAGCTCGCCCGCTGGCTGGCCGGTGCGGGTGCGGAGCGGCTGGTGCTGACCAGCCGCCGGGGCCCCGATGCTCCGGGCGCTGCCGAGCTGGCGGCGGAGCTGGTGGAGCTGGGTGCGGAGGTGTCGGTCGTGGCGTGCGACGCCGCCGACCGCGATTCCCTCCGTACACTGCTGACGGCCGAGGCCGAGGACCTCACTGCGGTGGTCCACACCGCCGGTGTCCTCGACGACGGCCTGATCGACGCCCTCACGCCCGAGCGCTTCCAGGGCGTCCTGCAGGCCAAGGCGACCTCCGCGCTCCACCTCCACGAACTCACCCTCGAACTCGGCATCGAGCTGACGGCGTTCGTGCTGTTCTCGTCCATGACCGGCACCGTCGGCACCGCCGGCCAGGGCAACTACGCCGCCGCCAACGCCTACCTCGACGCCCTGGCCGAGCAGCGCCGGGCCGCCGGCCTGGCCGCGACCTCGATCGCCTGGGGTCCGTGGGCCGAGGGCGGCATGGCCGCCGACCAGGCCCTCGAAGCCCGGATGCGCCGCGACGGTGTGCCCCCGATGGCGGCGCAGCCCGCGATCCGCGCCCTCCGCCAGGCCGTCGGCGCCGGTGACGCCGGTGACGCCGCCCTGGCGGTGGCCGACATCGAGTGGGACCGGTACCTCGCCGGCCACGCCGCAGTACGCCGCACCGCACTGTTCAGCGAGCTCAGCGAGGTCCGCGCGACCCGTACGGCGACCGAAGCCGGCTCCGGCCGGTCCGCCGGGCAGGCCGGGAGCCCGGCCACCCTCTCCGGGCGGCTCGCCGCGCTCACACCCGCCGAGCAGGAACGGGAGCTGCTCGACCTCGTCCGTACCCACGTCGCCGCCGTCCTCGGACACGGCACCGCGGACGCGGTGGGCGCGGAGCGCGCCTTCAAGGAGCTCGGGTTCGACTCGCTCACGGCCGTCGAGCTCCGCAACCGGCTGGGCGCGGCCACCGAGCTGCGGCTGCCCGTCACCCTCGTCTACGACTACCCGACCTCCGCCGCACTGGCCGACCACCTCCGCGAGGAGCTCGTCGGCAGCGTCCCCGTCCCCGTCTCCGGCACCCTGCTGCCCGCAGCCGCGGCCGTCGACGGCGACCCCATCGCCGTCGTCGCCATGAGCTGCCGCTTCCCCGGCGGCGTCCGCACCCCCGAGGACCTCTGGCAGCTGCTCACGGACGGCACGGACGCGGTCGCCCCGTTCCCCGCCGACCGCGGCTGGAACGTCGACCGCCTCTACAGCCCGGACCCGGACCAGCCGGGCACCTCGTACACCCGCGAGGGCGGCTTCGTCACCGCAGCGGCCGACTTCGACGCCGACTTCTTCGGCATCTCGCCGCGCGAGGCCCTCGCCATGGACCCGCAGCAGCGGCTCCTGCTGGAGACCTCCTGGGAGGCCTTCGAACGCGCCGGCATCGACCCGACCACCCTGCGCGGAAGCCGCGCCGGCGTGTTCGTCGGCACCAACGGCCAGGACTACCTCTCCCTCATCACCCGCGAGCAGGACGGCCTGGAGGGCCACGTCGGCACGGGCAACGCCGGCAGCGTCATGTCCGGCCGCGTCTCGTACGTCTTCGGGCTGGAGGGCCCGGCGGTCACGGTCGACACGGCCTGCTCGTCGTCCCTCGTCGCCCTGCACTGGGCGATCCAGGCACTGCGCAACGACGAGTGCGACATGGCCCTCGCCGGCGGTGTCACCGTCATGTCGACGCCCGAGAACTTCATCGACTTCAGCCGTCAGCGGGGGTTGGCGGAGGACGGTCGGATCAAGGCGTTCGCGGCTGCCGCGGACGGTACCGGGTGGGGTGAGGGTG
>NZ_JBVHVT010000184.1:0-4401 GCF_055564695.1 Streptomyces sp. NPDC029014 | reverse complement strand
CGTCGAAACCCTCCACGTGCTCATCGGCGAGGAAGCCACCCTCGCACCCGTACGACTTCCCCTCCACCTCGGGATCCGGATCGAACAGGTCCAGGTCCCGCCAGCGACCCGGGAACCCGCCCACCGCGTCCCCACCGGACGCCAGCAGTTCCCAGAACGCCTCCGGCGTATCGATCCCACCCGGCAGCCGACACGCCATCGACACCACCGCGATCGGCTCGACACGGGCGGCCCGTTCAGAGTCGAGGTCCTTCTCGGCCTTGAGCAGAGCCGACGTGGCGCGCCGCAGATAGGACTCGAGCTTCTCGACGTCGGACGCGCTCATGAACTGACTCCAAACTTGTCATCAAGGAACTGAAGAAGGTCTTCGGTGGTGCTGCCGGTGTCGAGCTCGATCTGCGTGCTCTCCGGGCTCGCCGGGGCGGCGGCCCTCGCGAGCCCGCTCTTGAGGTGGTGGAAGGCCGACGTCAGGCCCTGCGTCTCCAGCTCCTCCGGTGTCACCGACCGCAGCAGCCGCACCAGGGAGTCGATCTGCTCCGTGGTCAGGGCATCGTCCGCCGCCCTGGGGGCGGGTGCCTGCGCCGCTGGCGGGGCCAGCTGCTCCAGCACGAACACCGTGATGGCGTCGGGGGTCGGGTGGTCGAAGGCGAGCGTGGCCGGCAGGGGCATGCCCGTCGCGACGCTCAGCCGCCTGCGCAGCTCCACGGCCATCAGCGAATCCAGCCCGATTTCCTTGAACACCTGGTGGGCTTCCACACCGGACGCGTCGGGCAGACCGAGCACGACCGACGCCTCGCGCTGGACCGTCTGGAGGACGGTACGCCTGCGCTCCTTGGCGGAGAGCTGCGCCAGCCTGTCCCGGAACGCGGCCGGCGGCGTCTCCGTGTCATGGGCCCGGCGCAGGCGGCTGCGCAGCAGCCCTCGGAGCAGGACGGGAACGTCCTCGCCCTTGTCCACGCCGCGTTGCAGGGCGCCGAGGTCCAGCTTGACCGGTACCAGATGCGGCTCCGGGCGGCCCAGTGCGGCCTCCAGGAGACGCAGTGCCTGCTCCGCGCTGAGGGCGCTGATGCCCTGGCGGCGCATCCGGGCCAGGTCGGCCCGGCCCAAGCCGTCGGTGAGTCCCCCACCGGCCGGTTCCCACAGTCCCCAGGCGAGGCTGGTGGCCGGCAGCCCTTCGGCGCGTCGGCGCACGGCCAGCGCGTCCAGGAAGGTGTTGGCGGCGGCGTACGTGGACTGGCCGGCCCCGCCCAGAACCCCGGCCACCGAGGAGAACAGCGCGAACAGCGACAGGTCCAGCCCCAGGTCTCGGGTGAGTTCGTGCAGGTGCAGCGCACCGGCCACCTTGGGCTCCATCACCCCCCACAGGCGGTCCGGGTCCTGGGCCGACAGGAGCCCGTCGTCCAGAGCGGCGGCCAGGTGCACCACGCCGGTCCACGGGTGGTCTTCCGGCACGGTGGCCAGGAGCTCCGCGAGCTGCTCCCGGTCCGTCACGTCACACGCTTCGATCCGTACGGTCTCGGCGCCGGCCGCCTTCAGGTGGTCCACGACGTCGGACGCGCCCGGCGCCCGCAGACCGCTCCGCGAGGTCAGGACCAGATGGCGCACCCCGTACTCGCGCACCAGGTGGCCGGCGACCTGACGTCCCAGCTCACCCGTGCCTCCAGTGATCAGGACGGTGCCCTGCGCGTCCAGCGGGCGGGGCGTCCGTTCGGCGTCGGCCGGGCCGGCGGGCCGGAGCAGGCGGGCGGCGAGGATCTCTTCGCCCCGTACCGCCAGCTCCGGCTCGCCCTCGACCGACAGCGCCCGGGACAACGTCGGCGAGTAGGCGTCCGTGTCGATCAGGCGGATCACGCGTTCGGCGTTCTCCGTCCGCGCCGAACGCAGCAGCCCCCACAGACCGGCGCGGGCGAGGTCTCGCACGCCGTCCCCGGCGTCCACCGCACCCCTGGTCACCCACACCAACTCGACCGGGTCGAGCCGGGTGTCGGAGAGCAGCCTCTGCGCCGTCACGAGCGTGTCGGCCGTCAGTTTCCGGACGACGTCGACACCTCCCTCGCCGCGGGCGTCCGACGCAACAGGTACTCCCTCAGCGTCCTGCGCGGCCGTCGCATCGACAACCAGTCGAACGGGCGGCTCCCGCCCGTCATCGAGACCGGCAACGAGAACATCCACATCAGCCACATGCTCGGCATACTCGGCTCCCCACACATTCGACAGCACACCATCACCTCCCAGCACCCAGGTGCGCACGGCTCCCTCGGAAGGCGTCGTACGCACCGGCTGGAAGCCCACTCGGTACAGGTGCTCCACGGACCGACCGGCCCGGATCTGTTCCGCACTCGCCTCGCGCAGTCGCAGTGCGCGCGCCCCGGCCACCGGGACGCCCTGCACGTCCGCCACCCACAGCCGTGCGCTGGACCGCTCGGTGTCCAGGTCGATGCGGACGCGGAGGGTGGAGCTGCCGGCGGCGTGCAGGTTCACGCCCTCCCACTCGAAGGGCAGGAGCACCCTGCGGTCGGTCTCGTCGAGGTCCCGGACGGCCTGGAGGGTGTGGAGCGCCGCGTCCAGCAGGGCGGGGTGGACCCCGTAGTCGTGGCCCTGTACGCCGTCGGGGAGACGGACCAGACCGTAGGCGGTGTCGCCCTTGCGCCACAGCTCGGTCAGGCCGCGGAACACCGGCCCGTACCCGACGCCCTGGGCGTCCAGCCGCTCGTAGAAGCCGTCCAGGGAGACCGGTTCGGCGCCGGCCACGGGCCAGGCACGCAGTTCGTCGAAGCCCTCGTCGGCGCCGTGGTCACCGGGATCCCCGTCGTCGGTCAGCCGGCCGGTGGCGTGGCACGTCCAGTTCTCCTGCTCGTTCTCCGGGCGGCCGTAGACGGTGATCGGGCGCTCACCGTTCAGCTCGGCCGCACCGACGACGACCTGGAGGTGGACGGCGGCGTCGTCGTCCAGGATCAGCGGCTCGGACAGGGTCAGTTCCCCGACCTGGTTCGCGCCGGTCTCACGCGCGGCCACCAGGGCCAGCTCCAGCAGGCCCGTACCGGGCGCCAGGACCGTACCGAAGGCGGCGTGGTCGTTCAGCCACGGATGCTGGGCGGTCGACAGCCGGCCGGTGAGCAGATGGCCCTCGCCGTTGGCCATGGCGGTGACGGCGGACAGCCACGGGTGATCGGCGGACGCGAAGCCCATCGCCTGGGCGTCGGCGGCGGGCGGCGGCGTCTCGATCCAGTACCGCTCACGCTGGAAGGCATAGGTGGGGAGGTGAACGAGGTGCCCGGAACCGGTGCCCAGGGCACGGTCCCAGTCGATCTCGTGGCCCTGGACGTGCAGCAGGGCGAGCGTCCCGAGCAGTTCGCCCAGGTCTCCCCGACCGCGCTGGAGGCTCGGCACGACGAGCTGGCTCGTCCCGGAGCACCCGTTCGTCAGGGGCATCACGAGGACGGGACTGGGGCTCACCTCGACGAAGACGCCGTACCCGTCCTCGATCAGCTTCGCCTGTGCCAGGTCGAGGCGCACCGGTTCACGGAGGTTGCGGCACCAGTAGTCGGCGTCCAGCTCGCGTCCGTCGACCGGGCCGCCGGTCACCGTGGAGTAGAACGGCACAGCGGTCGGCCGGGGCCGCAGTACGGCGAACTCCGCCCGCAGGCCGGGCAGCAGCCGGTCCATGTGAGCGCTGTGCGAGGCACACGCGGCATTGAGCTTCCCGCACGCGATGTCCTCGTCGTCGAGTTCGATCAGTACGTCCTCGATCGCGTCGACGTCACCGGAGATCACCGTCCAGCGATCGGTGTTGACCGCCGCGATCGACAGGGCCTCCCCGTACGGTGCGATGCGTTCCTGCACTTCGGCGAGGGGCAGTTCGACGACGGCCATCTCACCGTCGCCGCCCTCCGCCTGGAGCACCCGGCTGCGCAGCGCGACGATGCGGGCTCCCTCATCGACGGTGAGGGCTCCGGCGACCACCGCAGCGGCCACCTCGCCCTGGCTGTGGCCGACGACGGCCGCGGGTCCGAGCCCCAGCGACCTCCAGGCGGAGGCCAGACCGACGTACATGGCGAAGAGGGTCGGCTGGACGACGTCCAACCGGTCGAAGGGGAGGCTGTCCCGGTGCTCACCGCGCAGACGCTCGGTCACGGACCAGCCCGTGTAGGGGCGCAGGGCGTCGTCGCACGCGGCGACCGCGTCCCGGAAGGCGGGGCTCTGGTCCAGCAGGGCCGCGCCCATGCCCTCCCAGTCGGTGCCCTGTCCGGGGAAGACGAACACGGTCTTGGCTCGCTGGACAGCCGTTCCCCGTACCGACGTGGCATGCGGGGTGCCGTCGGCGAGGGCGTGGAGTGCGTCGATGGTCTGGTCGAGGGTTTCGGCGGTGACGGCGGCGCGGGTGGTGAAGTGGGTGCGGTG
>NZ_JBVHVT010000183.1:0-4646 GCF_055564695.1 Streptomyces sp. NPDC029014 | reverse complement strand
GACTGGGGGGCAGGACGGGAGGGCGGAGGGACCCGGGGGCGGGGTGCTGTCCAGGAAATCCCCCACAGCCAACATGGGGGGGGGGCAGAACGGCGGCGTGGGCCCCCCCCCCCCCCCCCACCGCGTCACGCGAGCTTCGCGCACACGCTCTCGACCAGCGCGTCCAGCGCCACGGCCGTCTGCTCGCCCGACTCCATGTCCTTGAGCTGGACGACGCCCTCGGCCAGGTCGCGGTCGCCCGCGACGATCGCGAGGCGGGCGCCCGAGCGGTTCGCGTCCTTCATGGCGCCCTTGAGGCCCTTGCCGCCGAAGGAGAAGTCGGCCGCGATTCCCTCCCTGCGCAGCTCGACGACCTTGCCGAACAGGAGTCGGCGGGCCTCGTCGCCGATGGCGACGGCGAAGACGCTGGTGGCCGCCGGGATGTCCAGCTCGACGCCCTCGGCTTCCAGGGCCAGGACCGTGCGGTCCACGCCCAGCGCCCAGCCCACCGACGGCAGCGCCGGGCCGCCGATCATCTCGGACAGGCCGTCGTAGCGGCCGCCGCCGCCGACCGCGGACTGGGAACCCAGGCCGTCGTGGACGAACTCGAAGGTCGTGCGGGTGTAGTAGTCCAGGCCGCGGACCAGCTTCAGGTC
The DNA here is from genome assembly GCF_055564695.1 of Streptomyces sp. NPDC029014. NCBI lineage: Bacteria > Bacillati > Actinomycetota > Actinomycetes > Kitasatosporales > Streptomycetaceae > Streptomyces > Streptomyces sp. NPDC029014. The sequence goes on along the minus strand of NZ_JBVHVT010000183.1, from coordinate 4,011 downwards.
GTCCTCGAAGGCCACGCCCGCCGCGGTGATCAGCGTGCGAACCTCCTCGTGGTAGGCCTTGCAGCCGTCGCAGAGGTAGTCGCGCAGCAGCGGGGCGTCGACCAGCTGCTTCTGGACGTCGGCCCGCTTGTCGTCGAGCACCCGCAGCGGGTTGATCTCGGCGCGGCGCAGGGTCTCCTGGTCCAGGTCGAGCCCGCGCAGGAAGGTCTGGAGCGCCTCGCGGTAGACCGGGCGGCACTCCTTGTCGCCGAGCGAGTTCAGCAGGATGCGGAAGTTGCGCAGGCCCAGCGAGCGGTAGGCCTGGTCGGCCAGGATGATCAGCTCGGCGTCGAGGGCCGGGTCCTCGGCACCGATGGCCTCGGCGCCGACCTGCGAGAAGTGGCGGTAGCGGCCCTTCTGCGGGCGCTCGTAGCGGTAGTACGAGCCGGAGTACCAGAGCTTGACCGGAAGATTGCCCTGCTTGTGCAGGCTGGCCTCCAGGGCCGCACGCAGAACGGAGGCCGTACCTTCGGGACGAAGTGCGAGCTTGTCTCCACCCTTTGTTTCGAAGGCGTACATTTCTTTGGTGACGATGTCGGTGGACTCGCCCACGCCGCGGGCGAAAAGGTCGACATCCTCGAAGCCGGGCGTCTCGACGTACCCGTAGCCAGCCTTGCGCAGCGGCGCGGAGATGGCCTCGCGGACGGCCAGGTACTTCGCCGAGAACGGCGGGATCAGGTCGTACGTGCCCTTGGGGGCCTTGAAGGTGCTCACGAAAGTCTCGTCACATTCCTCGTCGTGGAGCGGCGGTCGGGTCCGCTCCCGGGCCGGCGGCGACCTCCCGCAGGTACGGGTTGGTCGCGCGTTCGCGGCCGATGGTGGTCTGGGGACCGTGGCCGGACAGCACCACGGTCGAGTCGTCGAGCGGCAGGCACACGCGGGCCAGCGAGTCGAGCATCTCGGCGTGGGAGCCGCCGGGCAGGTCGGTGCGTCCGATGGAGCCGGCGAAGAGCAGGTCGCCCGAGAAGAACACCGAGGGGATGTCGGCCTGCTCGGGCATCCGGAAGGTCACCGACCCCCTGGTATGGCCGGGCGCGTGCGACACCGTGAAGTCGAGGCCGGCCAGCTTCAGCGCGGCGCCGTCGGTGAGCTCGCGGACGTCGTCCGGCTCGCCGATGGTGATCTCGCCCATGAGCGGCATGCCGATGGAGCGGCCGAGGGCCTTCTCGGGGTCGCTCATCATGTAGCGGTCCTCGGGGTGGATCCAGGCGGGAACCTCGTGGGCTCCGCACACCGGGACCACCGAGGCCACGTGGTCGATGTGGCCGTGGGTGAGGACGACCGCGACGGGCTTGAGCCGATGCTTCTTCAGCGTCTCCTCGACTCCTCGGGTGGCCTGGTGGCCCGGGTCGATGATCACGCACTCCTCGCCTGCGGCGGGGGCGACCACGTAGCAGTTGGTCCCCCAGGCCCCGGCGGGGAACCCGGCAATCAGCACGTTCGTCCTCATTCATGTCCGGCGGGAGGGTCGGCAGCGGCCGTCGATCGCCAATGCTGCTGCTCAGAGCCTACCGGCGCGGCTCGTTCCACAGCGAACCCATATACGGTACGGCCTAACCGAGCGCGCACAGCGGTACCAGACACGTACAAGGAGACGACCCGGTGGTCACGAGCGATCAGCGTCGGCGACAGCTCGCCAGGGAGAAGTTCGAGCGTCAGCAGCAGCGACGGGCCGAGGCCCGCCGCAAGGGACGGCAGCGGGCGACGGTGATCGGCGCGGCGGTGGCCGTGGTGATCGCCGCGCTGGTCGGCCTGATCGTCGGCGGCGTCTTCGACTCCGGCAAGAAGGACGAGGCGGCGGAGCCGTCCGCGAGCCCGTCGGCGGCACCCACCCCGAAGCAGTCCCCGGCGCCGGCGATGGCGATCGACCAGAAGGCCAAGTACACCTTCGCGCTGAAGACGAGCGCCGGTGACATCAAGGTCGAGATGGACGCGGCGAAGACCCCGGAAACCGTCAACTCGTTCAAGGCGCTGGCGGACAAGGGCTTCTTCGACAACACCAAGTGCCACCGCCTGACCACCTCCGGGATCTACGTGCTGCAGTGCGGCGACCCCGAGGGCACCGGCATGGGCGGCCCCGGCTACACGATCGCGGACGAGAACCTCGACGCCCTGGGCAAGCCGAACGAGCAGGGCCAGGTGATCTACCCGGCGGGCACGGTGGCGATGGCCAACACCGGCCGCCCGCACACCGGCGGCAGCCAGTTCTTCCTGGTCTACAAGGACAGCCCGCTGGCGCCGTCCTACACGCCGTTCGGGAAGATCGACGCGGCGGGCCTGAAGGCGCTGGAGGAGGTCGCCAAGGCCGGTACGGCGGAGGGCGGCCAGGACGGGGCCCCCAAGACCCCGGTGGTGATCCAGAAGGGCACCGTCACCCAGAACTGACGGGCCGGGCGGCCCGCCGGGCCGGCCCCGCGCCCCCCGCGGCGATATTCCGTCGTGCGGGATGCGGACAGCCGGCCCGGCGGTCGCCTATGTTGGCGTTGTGCAGGGCGGGCGCTGCCCGCCCCAGGAAACTGTGGACGATGCCCGGGGGTGGACCCCCTCGCAGGCATCAGGTGGAGGAGGCGCTGTGAGCAGCGACCCGTGGGGCCGCGTCGACGAGACGGGCACCGTGTACGTGCGTACTGCCGAGGGGGAGAAGGTCGTCGGCTCGTGGCAGGCGGGCACCCCCGAGGAGGCCCTGGCCTACTTCGAGCGCAAGTACGAGGGCCTGGTGGTCGAGATCGGCCTCCTCGAGCGGCGGGTGCGGACCACCGATCTGTCCGCCAAGGACGCCCAGACGGCGATCGAGCACCTGCGCGCGCAGGTGGAGGAGCACCACGCGGTGGGTGACCTCGACGCGCTGCGCGTGCGGCTGGACAAGCTCGTCGCGGACGTGGATGCGCGCCGCGAGGAGCGCAAGGCGCAGAAGGCCAAGCAGGCGGACGAGGCCCGGACGGCGAAGGAGACCCTGGTCGTCGAGGCCGAGGAGCTGGCGCAGAGCGACCAGTGGCGGTCCGCGGGCGAGCGGCTGCGGGCGCTGGTGGACACCTGGAAGGGGCTGCCGCGGCTGGACCGCAAGTCCGACGACGAGCTGTGGCACCGGTTCTCGCACGCCCGTTCCGCCTTCTCCAAGCGCCGCAAGGCGCACTTCGCGGCGCTGGACGCGCAGCGCGAGGACGCCCGCAAGGTCAAGGAGAGGCTGGTCGCGGAGGCCGAGTCGCTGTCGAAGTCGACGGACTGGGGTCCGACGGCCGCCCGCTACCGCGAGCTGATGGCGGACTGGAAGGCGGCGGGCCGGGCGCAGCGCGAGGCCGAGGACGACCTGTGGAACCGTTTCCGCGGTGCGCAGGACGTGTTCTTCGCGGCGCGCAGCGAGGTGTTCGCCGAGCGCGACGCCGAGCAGGTGGAGAACCTGAAGCTGAAGGAGGAGCTGGCCGAGGAGGCCGAGAAGCTCGTCCCGGTGACGGACCTGAAGGCGGCCCGGGCCGCGTTCCGCTCGATCAACGAGCGCTGGGAGGCCATCGGCCACGTGCCGCGGGACGCCCGTGGTCGGGTGGAGGGCCGGATGCACGCGGTGGAGCGGGCGATCCAGGAGGCCGAGGAGGGCGAGTGGCGCCGTACGAACCCTGAGGCGCGGGCCCGTGCGGCCGGTCTGACGGGTCAGCTGCAGGCCGCGGTGGACAAGCTGCGTGCTGAGATCGACGCGGCGCGTGCGGCGGGCAGCAACGCCAAGGCCGACAAGCTGGCGCGCGAGCTGGAGGGCCGTCAGGCCCTGCTGGACCAGGCGCTGAAGGGCCTGGAGGAGTTCGGCGGCTGAGCCGCCGGTCGGACCGCACGGGGGGGGGGGGGGGGGGGGGGGGGGGGGGGGGGCTCGGGGGGGGGGGGGGGGGGGAGGGGACCGAAGTTGAAACTGGGGGGGGGCTGGGAGAAACAACACTGGTGGAGGGTCCCGGGGCACTGCTTTGCTTTTGGGGGGTTTTTTTTTCT